>DATMSF010000229.1:0-8529 GCA_035565535.1 Aeromicrobium sp. | reverse complement strand
CGCCGAGCTGGTCGAGCTGATGGGGTCGGCCGAGCTGGCCTGCGTCCCGTCCCTGTACGAAGGGTTCTCGCTGCCCACCGCCGAGCTGATGGCCTGTGAGACGCCGCTCGTGGTGAGCCGGGCCGGCGCGATCCCCGAGGTCGTCGGGCCGGACGGCGAATGTGCTGTTCTGGTCGAGCCGGGCGACGTCGGCCAGCTGACGGTCGCGATCGCCGAGCTGCTCGACGATCCGACACGGCGCGCCCAGATGGGCAAGGCGGGCCGCCGACGGGTGCTGGAACGGTTCAGCTGGCGGGCCGTCGCCGAGGCGACCGCCGACGCCTACGAGCGAGTCATCGCCGCATCGAAGAACCAGAACACGAAGGAATCCGCCTGATGCTGACCATCGACTTCGACCGGCTGGGTCTGCGGCCCGGTGATCGCGCCATCGACGTGGGAGCCGGAGCGGGCCGACACTCGTTCGAGATGTACCGCCGCGGCGCCGATGTCATCGCGTTCGACCAGGACGCCGACGAGCTGGCCAACGTGCTCGAGCTGTTCGGAGCCATGAAGGAGGCCGGGGAAGTCCCGGCCGGCGCCGAGGCCGACATCAAGGAAGGCGACGCACTTGCGCTGCCGTTCGCCGACGGTGAGTTCGATCGGGTCATCGCCTCGGAGATCCTCGAGCACGTCCCCGAGGACATCCAGGCGATCGGCGAGCTCGTGCGCGTGCTGCGCCCGGGCGGGACCATGGCGGTCACGGTGCCGCGCTGGTTCCCCGAGGTGATCTGCTGGAAGCTGTCCGAGGACTACCACAACACGCCCGGCGGCCACATCCGCATCTACTCCGACAAGGAGCTGATCGGCAAGCTGACGCACGCCGGGATGCAGCTGGAGGGCGTCGACTACGCGCACGGCCTGCACTCACCGTACTGGTGGCTCAAGTGCGCGGTCGGCGTCGACAACGACTCGAACCCACTGGTCAAGGCCTACCACCAGGTGCTGGTGTGGGACATCATGAAGACCAAGGGGTACAGCACGCTGACGCGGCTGGCGGAGAAGGCGCTGAACCCGGTCCTGGGCAAGAGCCTCGTGCTGTACCTGCGCAAACCTGACGCATGACGGCTGTCCTGACCTGGGACGACGTCGCCCGCACGGCCCGCAGCATCGCCTCGATGCAGGAGCCGGACGGCGCCATCCCGTGGACGGTCGGTGAGCACACCGACGTCTGGAATCACGTCGAGGCGGCCATGGCTCTGGTCGTCGGCGGGCAGATCGAGGCGGCCGAGCGTGCCTACGACTGGTGTGTGCGCACGCAGCGCCCCGACGGGTCGTGGCCGATGAAGTTCGTGGCCGGCGTGGTGGAGGACCACAGCGCCGAGTCCAACATGTCGGCCTATCTCGCGGTCGGCGTGCTGCACCACTGGCGGGTCAGGGGCGATCGGTCGTTCGTCGAACGGATGTGGCCCGTGGTCCGCGCCGGGCTGGACGTCGTGGTGGGCCTGCAGCTGCCCTTCGGGGGCATCGCGTGGTCCCGTGAGTGGGACGCCGACGGTCCGGCGAAGGTCAACGACGAGGCCCTGCTCGCGGGCAGCTCGAGCATCTTTCAGTCCCTGCGTGCCGGGATCGCGCTGGCGGCTCTGATGGACGACCCGCAGCCGGACTGGGAGCTGGCGGCCGGCCGTTTGGTCCACGCGTTGCGCGAGCATCGCGATCAGTTCGCTGACAAGTCACAGTTCTCGATGGACTGGTACTACCCGGTGCTCGGCGGAGCGTTGCGCGGCGACGCGGCCCACCGACGGATCGCCGAGCAGTGGGACACGTTCGTCGTCGACGACCTGGGCATCCGGTGCGTCAGCACCAACCCGTGGGTGACGGGCGCCGAGACCTGCGAGCTCGTCATGGCGTTGTCGGCGATCGGCGACCCCCGGGCCGCGCAGCTGTTCGCCGACATGCAGCACCTGCGCGCCGACGACGGCGCGTACTGGACGGGTTGGGTGTTCGGCGACGACGTCCACTGGCCGCACGAGCACACCACCTACACGGCGGCCGCAGTGATCCTGGCCTGGGACGTGCTGACCGCCACGACCCCCGGTGCCGCCGTCATGACCGGCGACGGCATCGGTGTCTCCGTCGACGAGCTCCCCTCCGCCTGCCCCTGCGCCCACCCCCAACCCGCCGCTCGCTGAGGGTGACGGTTTCCCAACTTAAGTTGGGAATCCACCACTATCTTCGGTGTGCACACCGAAGATAGTGAGAGGTTGCCTGTGACTAGGCGTCAGGTGGGCGCGATCAGCCCACCGGGTCGCCGGCCTCGCCCGCGACCCGGGTGAGCGCTCGCATCGACCCGACGACGCCGCAAGGAACGAAGCTGCCGGAGGCCACCGCACGCTCCCAGACGTGGAACGGGGCCTGTCCACCGTCCTCGGGTCGCTCGAAGACGTCGTGGATCACGAGCAGGCCATCGGGCATGACCCACCGGGCGAAACCGCTGTAGTCGTTCTGCGCGTGAACTTCGGCGTGACCCCCGTCGATGAACAACAGGCTGACGGGGGTACGCCACCAGCGGGCGGTGTTGACCGACGTGCCGATGATCGCCGTGACCTCGCTCTCGAGTTCTGCGCGTTCGATCGTGCGACGGAAGGTCGGCAGCGTGTCCATCCGGCCGCTCTCCGCGTCGACCAGAGTCGGGTCGTGGTGCTCCCAACCGGATTGGTTCTCCTCGGACCCGCGGTGGTGGTCCAGTGTCAGCACCTGCCCGCCGACGTGTCGCGCCGCAGCGCCGAGATAGATCGCCGACTTGCCGCAGTAGCTGCCGATCTCGAGCGCCGGTCCGTGGGGGAGTCGCTCCAGCGCGAGCGAGTACAGGAAGTCGCCCTCGTCCTCGGGCATGAATCCCTTCGCCTCGAGGGCATGGCGCAGCAGCTCAGGTGGCATCGTCACGCCCCCACTTTGCACCATGAACTGGGCGACGTGTCCCTGCCGGCGGTGTCTGAGCGACGTGATGGAGCTTCATCAGGTCGCTGACGCACCGCGGTGCCCCGATAGGTCGCTAAGTCACCGCCCCCGGGAGTGGGGTCGATAGGGTGAGGGGGTGGTGTACCAGCGGTTGTTCGAGTCCGTGTTGTCCCGTTGGGATCCCGAGGTGGCGCACGAGCGGGTGCTGCCGCTGTTGAAGGCGTCGCGACTCGTGTCGCCGATGTTCGCCGCGACGGCTGCGCCGACGACGGTCATGGGCGTGCGGTTCCCGCACCCGTTCGGGCTGGCGGCCGGCTTCGACAAGAACGCCGCCGTCGTGCCCGGACTGCTCGCGCTCGGTTTCGGGCACGTCGAGATCGGCACCGTCACCGCACGTCCGCAGCCGGGCAACGACCGCCCACGACTGTTCCGACTGGTCGACGACCGAGCCATCGTCAACCGCATGGGGTTCAACAACGTCGGCGCCGCCGAGGTCGCCTCCCGGCTGCACCGACTGCGTGGACGCGCGAGCGGTCGGGACGCCGTGATCGGTGTCAACATCGGCAAGACAAAGGTCGTCCCGGCCGACGAAGCGGTCGCCGACTACGCCGAGAGCGCCCGCCTGCTGGCGCCCTATGCCAGCTACCTGGTCGTCAACGTGTCGTCTCCCAACACCCCCGGCCTGCGCGATCTGCAGGCCGTGGAAACACTGCGACCGATCCTGCACGTCGTGCGCGACATCGCCGCGCGCGCTCCGCACCCGCACGGCCGCGACGGCGGCGTGCCGCTGGTCGTGAAGATCGCGCCCGATCTGACCGACGACGACGTCGACGCGGTGGCCGATCTGGCGCTCGAGACCGGGATCGACGGGATCAGCGCCACCAACACCACGATCGCCCGTCCCGACGGCCTTCGGACCCGTCGGGACGTCGTCGACGCGGCCGGTCCGGGCGGCCTCTCCGGACCGATCCTGGCCGACCGGGCGACCGAGGTCCTGCGCCGGTTGCGCGACCGGGTCGGCGACCGCATCGCGCTGATCGGCGTCGGCGGGGTGACGACGCCCGAGGACGTCCGAAATCGGCTCGAGGCCGGCGCCGACCTGGTTCAGGGGTACACCGGCTTCATCTACGAGGGGCCCCTGTGGCCCTCACGGATGGCAGCGGCGACAGCGCGCTGACCCCGATTTTTGGATCGGCCCGCCGACCCGGTATGGTTGGGCGTCGGCTTGCCCCTTTAGCTCAGTCGGCAGAGCGTTTCCATGGTAAGGAAAAGGTCTACGGTTCGATTCCGTAAAGGGGCTCTGAGGAACGGATCTCGATCCGCGCCTCGAGAGGCGGGGTAGCTCAGGTGGTCAGAGCGCACGACTCATAATCGTGAGGTCGCGGGTTCGAGCCCCGCCCCCGCTACCGCCCGAACACCCCGCACCACCACGATCAAGAACTGAGGCACTTCCGTGGCCAGCAAGAGCTCCGACGTCCGTCCCAAGATCACTTTGGCCTGCACCGAGTGCAAGGAGCGGAACTACATCACCAAGAAGAACCGTCGCAACGATCCCGATCGTCTCGACATCAACAAGTTCTGCCCGCGCTGCGGCAAGCATCAGGTGCACCGCGAGACGCGCTGAACCGATTCACGCATCGAACGGCCCCGGTCATCGACCTGGGGCCGTTCGCCGTGTCGGAGGGCGGTGTGACGTCACGTCGACGGCTGCCTCCCGCTACGTTGGAACCCATGGACCTGGCCGACCTCACGACGTTGCGGTTGGGTGGGCCCGCGACGCACTTCGTCGAGGCCACGACCGAGGACCAGCTGCTTGACGTCGTCCGCGTCGCCGACGAGGCCGGCGACAGCTTGCTGCTCGTCGCCGGCGGTAGCAATCTGGTGGTCGCCGACGCCGGATTCGACGGCACCGTCGTCCGGGTGGCGACGCGGGGCGTGACGGTCGACCAGGACGCCTGCAGCGGCGCGACGGTCACGGTCGCGGCCGGCGAGTCCTGGGACGCGTTCGTCGCTCGCGCCGTGACCGAGGGGTGGGTCGGGGTCGAGGCGCTGTCGGGCATCCCCGGCTCGGTCGGCGCGACGCCGATCCAGAACGTGGGCGCCTACGGGCAGGACGTCTCGCAGACGATCGCCTCGGTCCGCGCGTACGACCGGTACGAGCGGACGGTCCGCACGTTCGCCGCGGCGGACTGCGCCTTCACCTATCGGCACAGCCGGTTCAAGGCCGAACCGCACCGCTACCTGGTCCTGTCGGTGACGTTCCAGCTTCGACTCGGCGACCTGAGCGCGCCGGTCGCGTACACGGAGCTGGCTCGCACGCTCGGCGTCGACGAGGGCGCCCGGGCACCCGCGGCCCAGGTCCGAGATGCGGTCATCTCGTTGCGACGTGGCAAGGGCATGGTCCTGGATCCGCACGATCACGACACGTGGAGTGCAGGATCGTTCTTCACCAATCCGATCATGACGGCCGAGCAGGCAGCCGACCTGCCCGCGGCCGCACCGCGCTTTGCCCAACCGGACGGCACCATCAAGTCCAGCGCCGCCTGGCTGATCGACCATGCAGGCTTCGCCAAGGGGTACGGGTCGTCGACCGTCAGCCTGTCGACCAAGCACGTCCTGGCGCTGACGAACCGGGGAGGTGCGACGACGGCGGACCTGCTCGACCTGGCTCGCGAGGTGCGCGACCGCGTCGCCGACCTCTACGGCATCACGTTGGTGCCCGAGCCGGTGCTCGTGGGATGTTCGCTGGACTAGGTGCTCAGGCCGAGCGGGACGAGGATCGACGCTAGCGCCCGACCCAGAAGTCGTCGACCGTGATCGTCAGCGTGATCAGCAGCGCCGCGAAGGCCAGCATCAGCAGCAGCAGCACGGTGCCGATGATGCCGAGCACGAATCCGGCCTTGGCCTCGCCTCGACCGGAGAACCGCCCGCCGCTGGCATCGATCTCGCGCATCACCTTGTGGCCCTGCCACCACGCGAACGGCGCGATGACGACCGGCAGGTAGCACAGCAGCCCGCCGGCGAGCGCGACGATTCCCAGCACCATCGCCGTGGTGGCTGACGGATGCCGTGGTGGCGCCCACTGGGGATAGCCGTGGGCGGGGACGTGGTAGCCGGGCGGCGGCGAGTACGGCGGCACCTGCCCGGCACCCGGTGCCTGCGTGGGATCGGGCTGTTGCGGCGGCAGCGGCCAGCCTGCTCCGGCAGCGGAACCGGGGTAGCCCGGGTACTGCGGGTACGACGGGTGCTGGTCGCCGTCGCCTGTCGGTCGGTCGTCGCTCATGACCCCATCTTCCCATCGAGGTCGGTCGACACCCACGCGTCGATGGCCGCGAGCGACGCCGTGACCAGCTCGGTCGGAGCCGAGCTGGCGCGCAGCGAACCACGGGCGAGCTCGGCCAGCTCCTGATCGTCGAAGTCCTGGGCCGCGCGCAGCAGGTTGTACTGACCGGCCAGACGTGAACCGAACAGCAGCGGGTCGTCCGCGCCGAGGGCGACGTCGATGCCGGCGTCCATGACGGCCCGCACCGGCACCTCCTCCAGTGTGGAGTACACGCCCAGCGCCACGTTCGACGACGGGCACACCTCCAAGGCGATGCCGAGGTCGGCGATCCGCCGGAGCACTGCCGGGTCCTCGGTCGCCCGGATCCCGTGGCCGAGGCGGTCGGCGTGGAGGTGGTCGAGCGCAGCCGTGACGTGGGTGGGGCCGAGCAGCTCGCCCGCGTGGGGCACGAGCGTCAGGCCGGCTCGTTCGGCGATCGCGAAGGCCGGCGCGAACGCTGCCGTCTCGCCGCGCCGTTCGTCGTTGGACAGCCCGAAGCCGAGCACGCCGCGTCCGGCGTACTGGGCGGCCAGGCGCGCGAGCGTGCGGGCGTCGAGCGGATGTCGCGTGCGGTTGGCGGCGATCACGACTCCCATCGCCAGGCCGGTGCGATCCGAGGCGTCACGAACCGCGTCGAGCACCAGGTCGGTGAACGCCGTGATGCCGCCGAACCGCCCGCCGTACCCCGACGGGTCGACCTGGATCTCGGTCCAGACCGCACCGTCTCGCACGTCGTCCTCGGCGGCCTCGAGCACGAGTCGCCGGATGTCGTCCTCGGTGCGCAGCACCGACCGGGCGACGTCGTAGAGCCGTTGGAACCGGAACCACCCCTTCTCGTCGGTGGCGACCAGCTTGGGCGGCCAGTCCTCGACCAGCGCGGGCGGCAGGTTGATGCCGTCGCGTTCGGCCAGCTCGATCAACGTCGCATGTCGCATCGACCCGGTGAAGTGCAGGTGCAGGTGCGCCTTCGGCAGCGAGTCGACCGGGCGCATGTCAGGCGTGCCCGAGCGTCTCCGGCAAGCCGGATCGGACCCCGCCGGCCTCGAGCCGAGCGGCGTACTTGGTCACGTTCCGGCGGCTGGGCCACGTCTCGAACCACATCACGGGCAGACCGACCGCGACGGCGGTCAGCAGCGGCCACAGGCCCTGGTCCAGGACGAAGCTGACAGCCAGGCCGACCAGCATCGGCACCTCGGTGAGCGCGAACCGCAGCAGCATCGAGGACTGGAAACGACCCAACGAGACTTGACGGGCGGCGTCCGGCCGGGTGCCAAGCGACGTCTCGAGCGGCTCGGTCAGGAAACCGATCGCCTCGGCCGAGGCGAATCCGACGCCGACGAGCACGACCAGTCCGAGGACGACCGCGACGGGCGGTTCGTCGTCCCACGTGGTCGGCAGCACGAAGGCCAGGACGGCCAGCAGCACCAAGGGGGAGGTGCACAGCGCTGCGGCCAGGATCCGCAATGTCGTGGCTTGAGGCGACGGGGCGGACGGTGTCGACATGCGGTCAGACTAGCCGTGTCCGCCGGACGGCAGCCCGGGCGCCGACCTCGATTCGCCCAGACGTGGTTGCACCCGTACACTTGACTGACCGGCGCAATCTGAGGCTAGTTCGTCATGCCCATCAGCGGGTCGACGAAACAGCGTCCGGCCGGCGGACGGCATTAGCTCAACTGGTAGAGCACCGGTCTCCAAAACCGGAGGTTGGGGGTTCAAGTCCCTCATGCCGTGCAAGAGCGAACAGATCAACGACTGGAGAGGTGGAACGCCGTGAGCGATAGCCACGAGGTGTCCCGTAACCGTGGCAGGACCTCGCCGATCACCTTCTACCGCCAGGTCGTTGCCGAGCTGCGCAAGGTGGTGTGGCCCACCCGGCCGCAGGTCGTCAACTACTTCTTCGTGGTGATGGCGTTCGTGTTGGTCATGATGGCGATCGTGGCCGGCCTGGACTTCGGTCTGGGCAAGCTGATTTTCAAGATCTTCGCCTAGGACGTGAGGAACACAGTGACTGAGGGACAGGACGAGCAGGTTCTCGACGACGTCGTCGAGGAGAACCACCCCGTCGAGGTCGGCGCGCCTGCGCAGCACGAGGCGGCCGCATCCGACGACTCCGTCGACGGCGACCCCGCCGATGTCGAGGCCGACGTCGACGAGACTGATGCGGACGACGTCGACGAGACTGATGCGGACGACGAGCAGGGCGAGGACGACGAGGCCCCCGTGCCGGCGGCGCTGCAGGAGTTCCGTGATCGGCTCTACAGCCAGATCGG
>DATMSF010000228.1:0-2499 GCA_035565535.1 Aeromicrobium sp. | reverse complement strand
CCACGGCGGTGAGCCGATGGGCGCCGCGCCGGTGTCGGTTCCCTTCGGCGCGAGGATCGGCACCGACGACGCCACGACCGATCGTGACGACGACCGGGGGCGTGACAGCACCTCCGGGTCCGACGACCCCGCCCCCAGCGGTCCGGGCGCCGGGACGATCGTCACGTCGGGCACGCTGCCCGATGCCGGCGCGCCGCAAGCACTGCAGCTGAGTGTCGTCGCCGCGTTCGTGCTGGTCGTCGCCGGGACGACGGTGGTCTTCCGAGGGCGGATCCGGACCTGACGGTCAGGCGGGCTGGGCGAGCAGGTTCAGCAGCTGGAGCGCCGCAAGGTCGATCGCGGCCGTCGCTGCCTCGGCGTCGCGCTCGTTGAGGAACAGCAACGTCAACCCGTCGATGACCGCGGTCAGGTAACGCACGAGCGCCTCGGTGGGCACGGTCCACGCCACGTCCGCATTGGCTCGCAGCGCCTCCATCAACCGCGTGTTGGTCTTCAGGTAGTTGCGGTACTGGGTGCGGGCCAGGTCGGCCAGCCCTGGTGTACGCGTCGCGTACTGAGTCAGCTCGTACGTCAGCTGGTGCTCTGCCGGATGGTCGAGCACGTGCTGCCAGTACGACATCAAGCTGGCGCGCAGCTTCTCCTCGACGTCACCGGGCCCTTCCAGGATCTCCTGAGCCGGCAGCGCCGTCCGCTCGGTGATCGCCACGATGACGTTCTCCAGCAGCTCTTCCTTGGAGCGGAAGCAGTAATGGAACGCACCCAGGGACATGTCGGCCTCGGACACGATCGCCCGAGTCGTCGCCTGGGCGACGCCGTCACGCGTCATGACGCGGATGGCGGCGTCGACCAGCAGCCGGCGACGTTCTTCGGCGGAGAGTCGCGCCATCGGTCCACCTCCTGGGTCGTGACCGTCCAAGACTAGTGTCCAAGTCGGCGATCGGGACTGGTGGGTGTGGCAGGCGGATGAGACGGTGAACGCATGGCACTCGTGACGTTCACGGACCTGTGCATCGACACCACCGACCCGCACGCGACGGCGCAGCGGTGGGGACCGCTGCTGGGCCTCGACGTGACGCTCTTCCACGACGACGGCGACGCGAGGCTGACCGGCCCCACGCCTGGGCACACGATCTGGTTGAACCGAGTCCCGGAGGCCCGCACGGTCAAGCAGCGGGTGCACCTCGACCTCGTGGCCGACCTGTCGATCTTCGACCCGTGGCAGCGACTGACCGAGCCGGGTCAGTTTCCCTGGACGGTCCTGGTCGACGACGAGATCGGGGAGTTCTGCGTCTTCGAGCCGGTCGGACAGGCGCCGGCGCAACGGCTCAAGGACGTCGTGATCGACTCGTCCGATCCCTCATCGATCGCACACTGGTGGCATCACGTGCTCGGCGGCACGCTCGGACACGACGAGGCGCAACACTACTTCTTCCTCGATGACGTACCCGGCTGGCCGTTGGAGTCGTTCGACTTCGTTCCGGTGCCCGAACCGAAACGCGTCAAGAATCGAACTCATTGGGACGTCGAGCTGGCGTCAGGGGTGTCCGTCGACGACCTGGTCGCCGACGGGGCCACCGTGCTGCGCGCACCCGACGACGAGGTGCGGTGGACCGTGATGGCCGATCCCGAGGGCAACGAGTTCTGCGTGTTCGACGATCACTGACGACGAGGTCACCGCCCGGCCTGCGACGATGGACCCATGCTCGACCTGAACGCCGACCCCGTGACCGTGACCGCCGCGCTCGTGGACATCCCGTCCGAGAGCCTTGCCGAGCAGCAGATCGCCGACCTCGTCGAGGCCGCGCTGCGCCAGTCGACACACCTCGAGGTGGTGCGCGACGGCAACTCGATCGTGGCTCGCACCGATCTGGGACGCGCCGAGCGTGTGGTGCTGGCCGGCCACCTCGACACCGTTCCGGAGAACGGGAACCTGCCGTCGCGGCTCGACGGCGACACGCTGTGGGGACTGGGGTCGTGCGACATGAAGGGCGGTGTCGCGATCGCGCTGCACCTGGCCGCCTCGTTGGTCGAGCCCAATCGCGACGTCACCTACGTGTTCTACGAGGCCGAGGAGATCGCTGCGGTGCACAACGGTCTGGGGCGCCTGGCCCGCGAACGCCCCGAGCTGCTCGCCGGCGACCTCGCGATCCTCATGGAACCCTCCTGCGCGAACGTCGAGGCCGGTTGCCAGGGCACGATGCGCGTCGAGATCCGCACGACGGGCGTCCGGGCCCACTCCGCGCGCTCGTGGACCGGCGTCAACGCGATCCACGGCTTGGCGCCCGCGCTGGCGCTGCTGCAGTCGTATCGACCCCGCACCGTGGACATCGACGGCTTGCAGTACCGAGAAGGGCTCAACGCGGTCGGGATCCGAGGCGGCGTCGCCGGGAACGTGATCCCGGACGAGGCGGTGCTGATGGTCAACTTCCGATTCGCGCCGGACCGTTCCGAGGACGACGCCCTGGCCCACCTGACCGAGGTGTTCGACGGCTTCGACCT
>DATMSF010000227.1:0-7693 GCA_035565535.1 Aeromicrobium sp. | reverse complement strand
GCCGCCTCGACGGGTCCGACGGCACCGTCGACGACGTCGTCGAGCGCGTTCAGGTCGGCGACCAGCGTGGCCACCTGGCCTGCATACGGCTCATCGGCGAGGCGTCGACCTTCCGGCGCTGCGACCACGATCGTCGCGGTGGGAGCGTCGACGGCCGATGCCTCGGGGAACAGCTCTTGTTGCAGCTCGGCGGCCTCGACCGACTCGATGCCCTCGATCGTGAACTGGTTGGACATCGGCTTCGACAGCAGACCGGCGACAGCACCGAGGCCGACGAGGGCCACGATCCAGGCGGCGATGAAGATCGGCCATCGCCGGTAGGCGGTGCGTCCGAGTCGGTAGAGCAGGGTGGCCATCGTGGGTTTCCTCTTCGTGTACGAGATGGATGTTCAGGGGTGGGTCGGGGTTCAGCTCGCGGTGAACAGGTCGCCCGTCGTGGAGACGACGCCCCGGTAGTGATCGGCGAGCGACCGTGTCGGGTCGGCCAGTGATTCGTCGAGCGCCACGTCGAGCAGCCCGATCATGACCATCGCGACCACTCGCGCACGAAGCGGGTCGTGGCCTGCGCCCTCACGCTCGGCGATTGCCTCGCTGAACCGATCGGTGATCTCCACGAACCGTGCGTGCAGCTCCTGGTGCAGACGATGCTCGGTGCGGACCAAGGTGCGGACCGCGTCGATGTCCTCGGCGGCGGACTCGTCGGCCTCCAGGGCGGCGGCGATGAGCTCGGTGACGTCGTGCACCAGGTGACCCGTGGGACCGCCTGAGGCGAACAGCGCGACCGCCGACTCGTCCGGACCCTCGGTCTCGCCCAGAATCGCGTCGATCTTGCCCGGTACGTAGTTGAACAGCGTGCGTCGGGAGACTCCCACCGCGTCGGCCAGATCCTCCATCGTGAAGCCGTCGAGGCCGCGCTCGAGCGCGAGCGTGCGCGCGCATCGCGAGATCTCGCGGACGGTTCGGGACCGCCGCAGGTCGCGTGCACTCTGATTCACGAAGTGCAGTTTTGCACTTCAGTCCAACCAGTGCAAATCCACCGGTGCCGGCGTGGGTGTCTCGGCGCCCGACGCATCCCGGTCAGGTGTAGCGCTCCAGCTGCGCCTGGTACGTCGTGATGTCCAGGCCACGCTCGGCCAACCACGCGTCGTCGTAGTAGGTGTGGGCGTACCGCTCGCCCCCGTCGCACAGCAACGTCACGATGCTGCCGGCCTGCCCCGCAGCGCGCATCCGCTCGGCGACCTGCAAGCTGGCCCACACGTTGGTGCCCGTCGAACCACCCACCGGACGGCCCAGGAGCTGAGAGACCCACCGGGCGGCCGCGATCGACGCCGCATCGGGAACCCGGATCATGTCGTCGACGACACCGCCGACGAAGGACGGCTCGATGCGCATCCGCCCGATGCCTTCGATCCGCGACGGCGCACTGGTCGTGACCGCCGAGCTGTCCTGCTCCCACCCGTCGTAGAACGCCGAGTTCTCCGGATCGGCGACCAGGATGCGGGTGTCGAACCGCCGGTACCGCACGTACCGACCGATCGTGGCCGACGTACCGCCCGTGCCCGCCCCGATGACGATCCAGGCCGGCAACGGGTGCGGCTCGGCACTCATCTGCTCGAAGATCGACTCGGCGATGTTGTTGTTGCCCCGCCAGTCGACAGCACGCTCGGCGAACGTGAACTGATCCATGTAGTGGCCGCCGGTCTCGACCTCCAGCCGACGCGCCTCGTCGTAGACCGCCGCCGGATCGTCCACCAGGTGACAGCGGCCGCCGTAGAACTCGATGAGCTCGATCTTCTCCGGGCTGGTCTCCGTGGGCATCACCGCGATGAACGGCAACCCGATCAGTCGGGCGAAGTAGGCCTCGCTGACCGCCGTGGAACCGCTCGACGCCTCGATGATCGTGCTGTCGGCATCGATCCACCCGTTGCACAACGCGTAGAGGAACAGCGACCGCGCCAGCCGGTGCTTCAGGCTGCCCGTGGGGTGGACGGACTCGTCCTTCAGGTACAGATCGACGCCGTCGATCGCGACCGGCAGGACGTGCAGGTGCGTGTCGGCGCTGCGATTGGCGTCGGCGTCGACCCGGCGGATCGCCTCGGCGATCCAGGCCCGCTGCTCAGCGGACGTGCGGGGCATTCAGTCGACGTCCTCGGCGCTGCGCGACTCCTCGAGCCGTTGACTCATCCGCTCGGCACGCTCCTGCACGTTGCGTGCCAGGTCGTCGCGGAGCGGAGCGAGCACGAAGGCCGAGATCACGGCCGAGACCACCATGGCGACCAGCAGGATCACCAGCATCACGGCATTGGTCAGATCCTCGAACACCAGGGCACCGATACCGGTGAACACCAGCAGGCACGCGCCCAGAATCGCCAGTCGCGCGATCGTGTATCGCCAGAACGCCTTCATGGCACCAGACTACGTCGACCTGGGTACGCTCGGCACATGGGCAAGTTCCTGCTGGTCGCCGTCGCGGTCACGCTGCTGGTGTATTCGCTGTTCGATCTGATCGCCACCCCGCGCGACCAGATCCAGGGACCGCCCAAGCCCCTGTGGTTCGTGATCATCGTCGTGCCGATCCTGGGTCCGCTGGTCTGGCTGGTCCTGGGTCACAAGCGGGTCTGGCGTCCACCGTCGGGCGGCCGACCGACCCCTCGTCCGCCGTTTCGACCCAAGGGTCCCGACGACGATCCGGACTACCTGCGCGGGTTGTGAGGACCTACTTGGCGTAGGAGTGCAGGCCGCCGACGAACAGGTTCACGCCGACGTAGTTGAACACGAACGTGCCGAACGCCACGAGTGCCAGGATCGCTGCGGCCTTGCCCCGCCACCCGGCCGTCGCGCGAGCGTGCAGGTACGCGGCGTAGAACACCCACGTGATGAAGGCCCAGACCTCCTTGGCATCCCAGCCCCAGTAGCGGCCCCAGGCGGCCTGCGCCCAGATCGGACCGGCGATCAGCGCGGCGAACGTCCAGATCGGGAACGCGAACGCGTGCACCCGGTAGGCCACCTGGTCGATCGATGCCGACGCCGGCATCCGCCACAAGAAGCCCGTGCGCTGGCCCTCGGGGGTGTTGCGCTCGGCGCGGTCCTTGATCAGGTACAGCACCGAGGCTGCTGCACCGACCAGGAACGCCGCACCGGCGGTGATCGCGCCGAGGACGTGGATCACCAGCCAGTAGGAGTCCAGCGCGGGCACCAGTGGTCCGGGCGGGACGTAGACGAACAACATCGACGAGCCGAGGACGATCGTCGCGAAGATCGTGACGAGGACACCGACCCAGTCGATGTCCCACATCCGGACGAGCAGCAGGTACACCGCCAGCGCGAACGCGATCGCGATGCAGCTGAACTCGTACATGTTGCCCCACGGCACGCGCTCGGCCGCCAGCCCACGGGTGACGACGCCGACGAGCAGGATGACTTCGGCGAGCGCCGTCAGCGAGAAGCCGATCCCGCCGGCCGCATAGCTGCGGTCGGCCTCGGGCTCGGCGGCCGCACCGTCGGCACCGACGGGAACCTTGACCGGTTCGGGTCGCACCATCGAGTTGCGCGCGAACGCCCACTGGGCGGCGTACGCCACGAAAGCCAGCGCCAGCACGGCCGTGGCCGATGCGACGCTGTAGTTCGACAGCCGACCGAGCTGTTCGAGTGTCATGGGGTCTCTCCTTCATCAAGCGGCGCCAGGCGGTCCTGCAGGCGCCGGACGAAGTCGTCCAGGTCGGCAGGCAGGTCCACTCGCGGAACACGATCGAGCACCGCTACGTGCACCACGGTACGCTCGCCCTCACGTCGAGCACGGACCCAGGTACGACGGGGGCGCACCGACAACGAGCCCACGAGGCCCAGCAGACCTGCGACGATGCCGATCAGCGGGATCTGGATGCCGGGGGTCGCCGCGATCTGGAAGCGCGCGAACTGCTTGAGCTCGACGAACTCGATCGTGTGGCCGTCCGGCAGCCTCTGGCTCTCACCGGGTTCGAGGCTGACCTCGTAGCCTTCCTCCGGATCGTCGGGGTCCATGTACTGGGTCATGCCGGTCTTGCTCAGCACGTACACCGACTGCGGCAGGCCGTCGTCGATGCCCAGGTCACCGTGCCAGACGAACAGCCCGATGATCGGCGCGTACGGCGCCGGGAACGTCGAGCGTGTCGCGCCATCCTCACCGATCGCGAACGTCGGCAGGAAGAACCCTTGGAAGCCCAGCTGTTCAGGTTCTGCCTCGGCCACCTTGATGACCCCGTTCGAGGTGTAGGTGGGATCGGTGGGCAAGAACGGCACCGGCTCGTCGAACACGACCTGGCCGTCGGGGTTCGTCACCTTGATGACGGGGGCGTACCCCTGCCCCACCAGGAACACCGACGCTCCTCCGACCTTCATCGGGTGGTTGACGCGGATCGAGAACGGTCGCTCCTGTCCGTCAACTCCGTCGGAAGCGGTTCCGGTGGCCTCGAACGACAGCGGCGCGCCTCGTTGAGGTCCGTCGACCTGGTACGTCGCGGAGAAGTTGTCGAGCCGGAACGAGAACGGCGGCAGCTTCTCTCGGTCGAACAGCGCGCCCGATCCGAACTCGTCGTACTGGGTCAGCACGTTGCTGAAGCGGTCGCCCTCGACCACGATGGCGGCGCCGCGGTACCCCAGCAGCGCGGTCGCGGCGACGCCGACGAGCACGATCACGATGCTGACGTGGAACAGCAGGTTGCCGGCCTCGCGCAGATAGCCCTTCTCGGCCGACAGCTCGCTCGCGCCGTCGGTGTCGACGACGTCGACACGGGCCCGCCCGAGTGCGCGCCGCGCCGCTTCCATCACGTCGTGCGGCGACGAGGACGTGACGAGCTCTCGGGACGCAGGGAAGCGCAGCAGGTTCCGGGGGGCCTTGGGTGGTCGCGCACGCAGTGCCTTGAGGTAGACCAGGGAGCGCGGCAGGATGCAGCCGATCAGCGAAACCATCAGCAACAGGTAGACCCCGCTGAACCACGGCGAGGTGTACACGCTGAACAGACCGAGCGCGTCCATCACCGGACCGACCTTCGGGTGGTCCGTCAGGTACGCCTCGACGGCGCGCGAGTCGACACCGCGCTGCGGCACGAGTGATCCGGGCACTGCCACGATGGCCAGCAGCAGCAGCAGCGACAGCGCCGTCCGCATCGACGTCAGCTGTCGCCACATCCAGCGCAGGAACTCGCGTGGACTCAGCTCGGACGCGGCGGCTTGTCGTTCGCGCTTCACAGCGGCGCCTCGAATCCACCGACCCAGTTCTGCAGGTCGATCACCAGGCTGTCCCAGAGCCCTGTCACGAGTGCGACACCGATCACGACGAGCAGCGTGCCGCCGGCGATCGACACCTCGCGCTGGTGGCGGCGCAACCAGTCGATGGATCGGGAGAAGCGGGTGAACCCGAACGCTGCCAGCACGAACGGCACGCCGAGGCCGAGGCAGTAGACGAGGGCGAGGAAGGCGCCTCGGGCAGCGGTGGCGTCGTCGGTGGCCAGGCTCAGACCGAGCACCGCGCTGAGGGTCGGGCCGATGCACGGCGCCCAGCCGACCGCGAAGAACACGCCGAGCACCGGCGCGATGCCCAAGCCGACGGCGGGGACGGCGGGGACGCGCACGTCGCGCTGCAGGAACCGCAGACCGCCGGCGAACACCAGACCGACCACGATCAGCAGTATCCCGGTCGCGATGGACAGCTGGCGCTGGTAGGCCCGCAGCTCGGTGCCGATCGAGCCGAACAGGGCGCCGCTGAGCACGAAGACGGCCGAGAACCCGAGAACGAACAACAGCGCTCCCAGCACCACCCGACTACGGCGCCCCGAGTCCAGGTCCTGCACCCCGACCCCGGACACGTACGACAGGTACCCCGGAAGCAACGGCAGGACACACGGGGAGAAGAACGACACCAACCCGGCGACGAGGGCGACCGGCAGGGCCAACACCAGACTCCCCGACGCCACCGTCTCCCGGAGCCAGTCACTCATCCCGACCCCAACCCCCGAATTTTGCGGGGTGATGCACCGAAACTAGGGCGAACACCGGTGCATGACTCCGCAAAATTCGGCACGTGTGGTCGGTTCACGCGGTCGAGGCCTTGACGTCGTCGATCAGGCCGGCGAGCGTGGCGGCGGTCAGGTCGTTGATCGCGATGCGGACGGCGACGCGGCCCTCGGCATCGATGATCCAGGTCGTCGGGATGCCGACCGTGGGAAGCGAGTCGTTGAACTTCAACTCCAGCTTGCCGCCCTGATCGGCGAACGAGGGGTAGTCGATGCCGACCTTCTCGGCAAACGCCTGCGACGTGTCGGACTTGGCGCGATTGACGACGCCGACGAACTGCACGCCCTGGTCGGCGTACTGCTCCGAGACCTCCTTGAGCACCGGCATCTCCTTGCGACACGGTGCACACCACGGTCCCCACACGTTGACGACCACGACCTGGCCCGCCCAGTCGGCCGTCGTCAGTTCACCGCCGTCGATCGTCTCGCCGGACAGCACGGGCCCGGGTTCGCGATCGGCAGCCGGCAGCACCGTGATGCCGGTACCGCTGTCGACGTATCCGGCGGTGTCGCCAGATCCGCTCGACCCACCACACCCCGCCACCAGGAGGGCAGTTGCAACGACCAGTGCAGCGAAGCGCTTCATTTGCCACCCTTGAACGCGGCCTTGGCCATCGGCAGCAGGTGCCCGGCAGGCTCGGAGTAGACCACCGCGACGAACTCGTCGTCCTGGAACGTCAGCGACGTCAGGCTCGCCAGCGTGCACTGCCGTCTGCGCGGGTCGTGCGCGAACGATGCCCGCTCGTACGAGCGACGCGCGATCCACACGGGCAGCTGGTGCGACACGATGACCGCCTCGTGACCGCGCGCGGCCACCCGGGCGTCGTCGATCGCCAGCCGCATGCGAGCCGCGATCTCCCGGTACGGCTCACCCCACGACGGCTTGAGCGGGTTGCGCACCAGCCACCAGTTGTTCGGGTGCAGCAACGAACCGGCGCCCTTGCCGAAGACCTTGCCCTCGAAGCTGTTGCCCGCCTCGATGACGCGGTCGTCGGTCCGAACGGTCAACCCCTTGAGGTCGGCCAACGGAGCAGCGGTCTCCTGCGCCCGCTCCAGCGGCGAGGCCACGACGTGCGTGACGTCGTGGTCGACCAACGACTCCGCGACCACCTGCGCCATCTGTCGTCCCAGGTCGGACAGGTGGAAGTCGGGCAGACGACCGTAGAGCACCCCCTCAGGGTTGTGCACCTCGCCGTGGCGCATCAGGTGGACGATCGTGCGGCTCGACATGCGAACGAAACCTCGTGGTCAGGGGATCAGACAGGCGTCGCAGCGGCAGCGGCACGTGCGGCTGCCGGGAGCGCCGCCTCAATCCTAGAGAGTGCTTCCTCATCGTGTGCCGCCGAGACGAACCAGCACTCGAACGCACTCGGCGGCAGGTAGACACCGGCGTCGAGCATCGCGCGGAAGAACGGCGGGAAACGCCAGGCCTGCTGCGCCTGGGCAGCAGCGAAGTCGACGACCGGATCGCAGCTGCCCCAGAACACGCTGAACATCGAACCGGCCGCCTGGATCCGGTGCTCGACACCTGCGTCGTCGAGCGCCTCACCCACCATGGCCTGCAGCCTGGTCGAAGCGGCATCGATCCGCTCGTAGGCCGCCTGATCGGCCGCCTGGAGCGTCGCGAGCCCGGCCGTCGTCGC
>DATMSF010000226.1:0-4837 GCA_035565535.1 Aeromicrobium sp. | reverse complement strand
CGACGCCGTGATCCATCAGGTAGCGACCAGCCGGGCTGTCCTTCTTGATGGCGCCGGCCGGGCTGATGTGGTCGGTGGTGACCGAGTCGCCCAGCTTCAGCAGCACTCGGGCACCGGAGACGTCGGTGACGGGCTCGGGCTCGCGTCCCATGCCCTCGAAGTACGGTGCCTTGCGCACGTAGGTCGACGACTCGTCCCAGGCGAACGTGTCGCCCTCCGGCGTAGGCAGGTTCTGCCAACGCTCGTCACCGGCGAACACGTCGGCGTACTCGGCCCCGAAGGTGTCGGAGCTGATGGCCGAGGCGATGACGTCCTCGATCTCGGTCGGCGACGGCCAGATGTCCTTCAGGTACACCGGGTTGCCGTCGGTGTCCTCACCGAGCGGCTCGGTGGTGATGTCGACGTCCATCGAGCCTGCGATCGCGTACGCGACGACCAGCGGCGGGCTGGCCAGGTAGTTCATCTTGATGTCGGGGTTGATGCGACCCTCGAAGTTGCGGTTGCCCGACAGCACCGAGACGACAGCGAGGTCCTTCTCGTTGACCGCGGCGCTGACCTCGGGGATCAACGGTCCGGAGTTGCCGATGCACGTCGTGCACCCGTAGCCGACCAGGTTGAAGCCGAGCTTGTCGAGGTACGGGGTCAGGCCCGCGCGCTCGTAGTAGTCCGACACGACCTTCGAGCCGGGCGCCAGCGTGGTCTTGACCCACGGCTTGCGGGTCAGGCCCTTCTCGACGGCCTTCTTGGCCAGCAGGGCGGCACCGATCATGACCGACGGGTTGGACGTGTTGGTGCACGACGTGATGGCGGCGATCGTCACGGCACCGTGGTCGAGCGTGAACGTCTGACCGTCGATCGTCACGTCGATCGGGGAGCTGGGGCGGCCACCGTCGGCGGCCACGCACGACAGGTAGTTGCGCCGCGGCGTCGTGCCGGGGGCTTCGGAGGCCGGCGGGTCCGAGGCCGGGAAGGACTCCTCCAGCGCTTCGTCGTAGGCACCGATGACGGGCTCGACGTCGTGCTCGACGTAGGCATTCAACGCGCCACGGAAGCCCTGCTTGGCCTCCGACAGCGAGACGCGGTCCTGGGGCCGCTTGGGCCCGGCGATCGACGGGACCACCGTGGACAGGTCCAGCTCCAGGTACTCGGAGTAGCGCGGCTCCTGGCTCGGGTCGTGCCAGAGGCCCTGCGCCTTGGCGTAGGCCTCCACCAGGGCGACCTGTTCGGGGGTTCGGCCGGTCAGCTCCAGGTACTTGATGGTCTCGGCGTCGATCGGGAAGATCGCGACGGTCGAGCCGTACTCGGGGCTCATATTGCCGATCGTGGCGCGGTTCGCCAGCGGAACTGCCGTGACGCCCGAGCCGTAGAACTCGACGAACTTGCCGACGACACCGTGCTCGCGCAGCTGCTCGGTGATCGTGAGCACCAGGTCGGTGGCGGTGGCGCCGTCGGGCAGCTCGCCCGACAGCTTGAATCCGACCACCCGCGGGATCAGCATCGAGATGGGCTGGCCGAGCATCGCCGCCTCGGCCTCGATGCCGCCGACGCCCCAGCCGACGACGCCCAGGCCGTTGACCATCGTGGTGTGCGAGTCGGTGCCCACGCACGAGTCGGGGTAGACCGTCCCGTTCTTGTCGAACACGACGCGGGCCAGGTGCTCGATGTTGACCTGGTGGACGATGCCGGTTCCGGGCGGGACGACCTTGAAGTCGTCGAACGCGCCCTGGCCCCAGCGCAGGAACTTGTACCGCTCGCCGTTGCGCTCGTACTCGATCTCGACATTGCGCTCGAACGCCTCGGGCGTGCCGAACACGTCGGCGATGACCGAGTGGTCGATCACCATCTCAGCCGGTGCGAGCGGGTTGATCTTGCTCGGGTCGCCACCCAGATCGGCGACCGCCTCGCGCATCGTGGCCAGGTCGACCACGCACGGGACGCCGGTGAAGTCCTGCATGATCACGCGAGCAGGCGTGAACTGGATCTCCTTGCTGGGCTCGGCGTTCTCGTCCCAGGCGGCGAGGGCCTCGATGTCGGCCTTGGTGATGTCGGCCCCGTCCTCGGTGCGCAGCAGCGCCTCGAGCAGCACCTTGAGGCTGAACGGGAGCCGCTTGACGTCCAGACCGTCGCCGGTCACGGCGTCCAGTCGGTAGTACTCGTAGGTCGCGTCACCGACGGTGAGCGTGTCCTTGGCGTTGAAGCTGTCGACCGACATGAAGTTCTCCTTCGCTTTGTGTCCATCCTGCCCCCACTCCGCGAGCGAAGGGCTGCTCAGGCTCGCCTAACTTGCACCACCCGAGGAAAGTCTCTTGACATCAAGATACCTGATATCGAAATAGATTGCTGAGCGACGCTCAGAACAGGTCGGGAAATCTGATCAGCGGTGAGAAGAACACGATGTAGGCCACGGCCAGACCGAGCACCCCGACGACGCCCAGGACCTCCAGCCCCGAGACGACCTGACCACGGCGGCGCGACGTGCGGGCCCCGGTCTCGACCACCGTGGTGCCGGCGACGATGTCGGCCAGTCGACGATCCATGGCCAGCAAGAGCGGGATCACCAGCACGACCAGCGCCGCGTAGGCAGCCAGCCCGATGTGCCAGGAATCGGGCGTCGCGCGTCGCAACACCGTGGGCAGACCGATCGGGATCGCCGCGATCGAGAGGTCGAGCAGCACCACGACCACGAGCCCGCGCAGCAACCCGCGCGCTGTTCCCACCGGGCGACCGCTGCCTACGCCGACGACCGCCAGACCCTCCCGGTGCTTGCCGATGCTGTGCCCGCGAAGACCCTGGCGGAGGCCGTTGTTCCACAGCAGGAACACCTCGGCGGCGACCAGGCCCGCGAACACCAGGTCATCTGACAGGCCGATGGTCCAGAAATCGTCGGTCCGCTCCCCCAGCACCGAGGCCAAGCCGCGCACGATGCCGTAGACGAGGGCGCCGCCGGTGAACGCACAGCAGAACAGCAACGCATCCTGCAGCAGTGCCAGCCGACGCAGCTGATCGACCGACAGCGACTCAGCGGCCACCGACTGCTCGGATTCGCTCATGTCATCTCATCGCCTTCACGAACGCAAGTGCACGTCTGCCGTCCTGTACCCGATCCTCCCAGGTGATACCGACTGCCACCAGTATCGCGCTGACGACGGCGATCACCACGACACGCGGCGCGGCGTTGGCGTAGGGCCCGATGTTGCACAACAGCACCGCTGCCGCCACGCCGGTGCCCATCACGAACGGCGCCTGCCAGTCCAGCTGTGCGCCGACGCCGAGAATCGCCACGGCCGCGACACCGAGCACCAGCGCACGCACCTCGGTGGGTTCGGCCATCGCCTGCGGCAGGCTCGGCAACAGGCTGACCGACAGACCGGCGCCCAGCGCAGCCCACGAGCCGGCCTGGGGTCGGCGGCGCATCCACCAGACCCCGGCTGCCAGGAGCGCCAGCCCGATCGGCAGCGTGTACGCCTCGACGAAGGCGAATCCCTGGTCCACGATCAGCAGCAGGTACGCCACGATCAGCGCCAGCACGCTCGGCAGCGCGTATCCGCGTCGGTGCTCCGAGACCGCCGCGACCGTGCCGCAACCCACTCCGATCAGCGTCCAGAGCGCTGCGGCACGCCCACCGTCTCCGGCTGCACCGGCCGCCACGACGACCGACACACCGGCCACGACCTCGGCGACCACAGCCGATGCCGGAAGCCGGTCGACGGCCACGGCGCACCCCAGCAGCACCGCCAACGCCACCGCCGTGGCCACTGCTGCACTCCAGAACGCGTCGGCACCGGCCAGATCGGCACCAGCGGCGCCTGCTGCCGCCCAGAGGACGGGAACCGCCGGTGCGGCGACCCAGGTGAAGCCCGATTCGCGGACCGCGAACACCGCCGCGAGGGCCAACCCGCCCCCGACCCAGGCAAGTGTCGACGCCGATTGCGACGCCAACGAGCCCACCACGGCACCGGCGACGGCCATCACGGCCGCGGTCGGCCACCACCACGTGTCGCGGCTACGCAGGTGCACGAGCGCGGCCCCGATCGCGGCCACGACGAAGATCGTGGCGATCGCCCACCAGGGCGGCCGCGTGGCCGCGATGATCCCCGGAATCGAGAACAGGACGGCTGCCGTCGCCACGTAGGCCCACGGTGGACCCGGCACCTCGGGCCATGTCGCGAAGGCGGCCAGCGTGATCAGCAGCGCGACGGCTGCCACGGTGACGATCCACGGGGTCAGCTCAGAGACCGACGTCGTACCGAGCACGTCGGTCGCAGTGACGGACCACGGCTCGTCGACGAACGGCCCCACCGCCGCCAGCGCCGTTACCAACCACCAGCACCCGATGACGACCGCGTAGACGATGGGTAGCAGAGTGCCGAGCCGGACGCCGCGGATCCATGGCCCGGTGCCACGAGCCGCAGCTGTTGCCACGATCGCCGTCGCGCCGAACACGACCAACAGGAGACCCTCGCCCTCCCATCGATCGGACACCGGCACCGCCACCAGCAGGAACAGACCCACCACGGCCACCGCTGTCATGACGACGCGCAGCGGCCCCACTGCGCTCGCCACCACGACCGCGGCAGCGATGATCAGCACCATCGGCACGCCGTGGGCGCCGTCGCTCGTCAACTCGGCGAACGAGGGGTGATCGACCAGCTCCACGAAGGCGGCGACCGCCGCCGCGGCGTAGAAGCCCGCCACGATCACACGCGCGCCGATCGCGATCGGCCTCGATGACGTCACACGCAGTGCCAGGCCCAGGAGCCCGGCGACCACCAGTCCGCCGAACGACCGCCAGAACGCCGACTCCTCGATCACGACGCACGACGCGATCGACGTCGTC
>DATMSF010000225.1:0-1544 GCA_035565535.1 Aeromicrobium sp. | reverse complement strand
GTCAAACGTGGGACCACTGTGCGCATCTTCGGATGATTCTCGTCCCCTAGACTCCCACGCGTGACCGATCAACCACGCATCACTCCTGGATCCTTTCGCGAGCTCGGCGTCTTCAACTGGGCGTTCTCCCGGTTGGCAGGCAAGGTGACCGGCACCCAGCCTCCGAACATCTTCACGACGTTGGGACGCCAGAAGGGGCTGTTCCGCGGCTGGCTGCACTTCAGCGGCAAGCTCATGCCCGGCGGCAAGCTCGCGCGGCGCGAGTCCGAGCTGGTGATCTTGCGCGTCGCCGGGTTGCGCGAGTGTGCCTACGAGCAGAGCCACCACGTGAGGCTGGGCCGCAAGGCCGGTCTGACCCAAGAGCAGATCGACCACATCGACGAGGGATCTTCTTGGTCCGGGTGGTCGGACCGCGACCGGCTGCTGCTCGACGTCGCCACGTCCCTGGTGCGGACGCAGGACGTCGACGACGCCCTGTGGCAGCGCATGCGTGAGGAGCTCACCGAGCCCGAGTGCATCGAGCTGCTGATGCTCGTGGGTCAGTACGACTCCCTCGCCACGACGCTGCTGACGCTGCGCGTGCAGCCGGACGAGTGACTCAGCGCTCGGCGAGCATCTCCGCGGTCAGGAAAGCCAGCTCCAGCGACTGCGCCCGGTTCAGGCGGGGGTCGCACAGCGTCTCGTAACGAGTCGACAGGTCCTCGGCCGACACGCGCATGCCGCCGCCCAGGCACTCGGTGACGTCGTCGCCGGTCAGCTCGACGTGCAGGCCTCCCGGCCAGGTGCCGAGCGAGCGGTGCACCTCGAAGAAGCCGCGCACCTCGTCGATCACGTCGTCGAACTCGCGGGTCTTGTAACCCGTACTGGCCTCGAACGTGTTGCCGTGCATCGGATCGCACACCCACGCCACCTCGAGACCGGCCGCCGTGACCTTCTCGATCAGGTGTGGCAGGCCGTCACGAATCTTGCCCGCACCGAAGCGCGTGATGAACGTGACCTTGCCGGGCGTGTGCTCGGGATTGAGCTTCTCGTACAGCGCGATCGCGTCGTCGGCGGTGCTCGTGGGTCCCAGCTTCACACCGACCGGGTTGGAGATCCGGCTCAGCAGCTCGACGTGGGCTCCGTCGATCTGACGTGTACGCTCGCCGATCCACACGAAGTGCCCCGACACGTCGTACGGCAACGACGTGCGCTGGTCGATACGCGTCATCGCGTGCTCGTACTCCAGGATCAGCGCCTCGTGCGAGGAGTAGAAGTCGACGGTGTGGAACTCATCGGGGTCGACGCCGATGGCGTCCATGAACGCCAGCGCCTTGTCGATCTCGTGGACCAGCTTCTGGTAGCGGTCACCGACGGGGCTGTTGCGCACGAAGTCGGTGTTCCACGAATGCATCTGGCGCAGGTCTGCGTAGCCACCGGTGGTGAACGCCCGAGCCAGGTTCAGGGTCGCCGACGACGCGTGGTAGACGTCGACCAGCCGCTGCGGGTCGTGGCGGCGCGCCTCCGCGGTGAAGTCGAATCCGTTCACGGCGTCGCCGCGGTAG
>DATMSF010000224.1:0-2411 GCA_035565535.1 Aeromicrobium sp. | reverse complement strand
CATAGCCGGACCGTGTGCCCCGGCGAGCGGCGACCGACAGCACGTACAACGAGTTCGGTCCGGGCAACAAGATGATCAGCACCACGCCGGCCAGGTAGGTCGGGAGCTCGACGACACCCCACATGGCTCAGGTCAAGGCTTCTGCGATCTCCGCGCCGGTCAGCCGCTTGAACTTGCGCGGCTGAGTACGGGCGCGGCTCAGGATGCCGATCTCGAGCGACTCAGGAGCGATCTCACGAGCCGGTTCGGCGTCGCGGCCCAGTGCTGTCACCGCCAGCTTGATCGCGTCGTTCAGCGGGAGTCCGCTCGTGTAGTGCTCCTTCAGGTACGCATCGACCTGCTCGATCTGGCCGCCCATGACGCCGAATCCGGAGACGTCGGCGGCCGACCCGTCGTAGGTCAGGCGGTAGATCTCGTCGTGGGCGGGGTCGTCGGCCACCTCACCGACGAACAGCTCGACCTCGTAGGGCTTCTCCCCCGCCGCGCTGAAGATCGTGCCGAGGGTCTGCGCGTACGCGTTCGCCAACGCCCGACCTGTCACGTCGCGCCGATCGTAGGAGTATCCGCGCAGGTCAGCCAGCCGGACTCCGGCGATCCGCAGATTCTCGAACTCGTTGTACCGGCCGACCGCGGCGAACCCGATGCGGTCGTAGATCTCGCCGATCTTGTGCAAGGCCTGCGACGGGTTCTCGGCGACGAAGACGATGCCGTCGACGTACTGGACGACGACGACGCTGCGCCCGCGACCGATGCCCTTGCGTGCGAAATCGGCCCGATCCTTCATGATCTGCTCGGGCGAGACGTAGAACGGCTGTGTCATGTGGAGCTCTCCCTCAACCCAAGGTGGGGGCCTGGGGCCCGTCGGGGCGTTGCAACCGGCCGCCGATCACGGCGTCGGCGATGGCGCCGACCTCCGCGTCGTCGAGCCGGCGGTGGCCGTCGGCAGTGACCGAGAAGACGACCGGAAAGATCCGGCGTGTCAGATCCGGTCCACCCGTGGCCGAGTCGTCATCGGCTGCGTCGTACAGCGCCTGGATGGCGGCGGTCACGCAGTCACCTTCGGTCATCCCGGCGCTGTAGAGCTTCTTCAACGCCCCGCGCGCATAGATCGAACCCGACCCCACCGAGTGGTGGTCGTGCTCCTCGTAGCGGCCGCCGGTGACGTCGTAGGAGAAGATCCTGCCCACGCCGGCGACCTGGTCGAACCCCGCGAACAGCGGAACGACCGCGAGCCCCTGCATCGCCAGCCCCAGATTGCCGCGGATCAGCGCTGCGAGCCGGTTGGCCTTGCCGTCGATCGACAGGTCGGTGCCCTCGATCTTCTCGTAGTGCTCCAGCTCGACCTGGAACAGTCGGACCAGCTCGATCGCGAGGCCGGCGGTGCCGGCGATTCCGACGACCGAGAACTCGTCGGCCGGGTACACCTTCTGCATGTCGCGGTTCGCGATGATGTTGCCCATCGTGGCGCGGCGGTCGCCGGCCATCACGACGCCGCCGTCGAACGACGCTGCCACGATCGTGGTGCCGTGAGGAGCGATGTCGCTGGTGGTGCCGGCCAGCCGGTGGGCGGCACCCGGCAGCTGAGCCGGTGCCACGGAGGCCACGTAGTCGGCGAACGACGAGATGCCCGACAGTCGCGTGCCGCCGGGCAGGTCGCCCGTCACTGGCCGCCCTTCTGCACGAAGCTGCGAACGAACTCCTCGGCGTTCTCCTCGAGCACGTCGTCGATCTCGTCGAGAATCGAGTCGACGTCGTCGTCGAGCTTGGCCTTGGCCTCGGTGTCGACCTCGGTGGTCTCGACCTGCTCCTCGACTTCGCTGTTCTTACGCGTGCTCTTGTGCTGCTGCTCGGACATACCGTCAGCCTATCCCTTAGGAGGCTGTGATGGCCCGGAAGAGATCGGTGGCGGTGTCGTTGTCCTCGAACAGGGCGCCGACGTGCTCGGCGGTGCCGCGCAACGGTTCCATCGTCGGTACCCGCTGCAACGAGTCACGGCCCGGCAGGTCGAAGATGACCGAGTCCCACGAGGCGGCTGCGATGTCGGCGGAGAACTTCTCCAGGCACTTGCCGCGGAAGTACGCCCGGGTGTCGTGCGGGGGTTCGGTGACGGCCTCGAGGACGCGGTCGTCGCTGAGCAACCGCTTCATCCGACCGGACCGGACGAGCTGGTGGTAGAGACCCTTGTGCAGCCGGATGTCGTGGTACTGCAGGTCGATCAGGTGCAGCTTGGGGTGGTCCCACCCCAGGTCGTCGCGGTCGCGGTAGCGCTCCAGCAACGCCAGCTTGGCGACCCAGTCGAGCTCGTCGACGCACGACATCGGGTCGGTCGCCAATCGATCCAGCACCGACTCCCACAACCTGAGCACCTGATCGGTGTCGTCGTCGGAGCCCTCGCGATCGACGAAGGTCCG
>DATMSF010000223.1:0-3587 GCA_035565535.1 Aeromicrobium sp. | reverse complement strand
GGCTCCCGCACGCGGACAGGGCGAGCGCGAGAACCAGGACCATCGAGCGTCTCACCTCACCCCTCCTGCGCGGGCCCGTGGACGCGTTGAGCGGTCTCGACGACCACCATCGTCGCCTTGATCGAGGCCGTTGCCAGCGATCCGACCTCGAGGCCCAGCTCGTGCACGGCCTCGGCTGACATCAACGACACGATCCGATGCGGACCGGCCTGGATCTCGACCCGGCCCATCACCGTGTCGGTCACCACGTCGGTGACGATGCCGACGAACCTGTTGCGGGCGCTGGACTCCCGATCGAGCGGGTCCGGCGGTGCACTGGGTCGTTCGCGCAGGAATCGAGCGAGGTCGGCTCCGGCGACCACACGGCGACCGGCCGCACCGGTGCCTGCCGGCAGCTGGCCGGCATCGATCCAGCGCCGGACCGTGTCGTCGCTGACACCCAGCAGCCGAGCAGCCTCGCTGATCCTGAAATCGGTCATGCCGATCACTATAGAGACGCATCTACGGTATCGATACGTCATCGGTGCCGCAGATGCGTCTCTCGCTGTTCGTGGAGTGCCCTCGGTCGACGACCGAGCACTACCGTGAAGCCATGCCGTCCGTCTCGCACCTGATCTCCATGGAAGAGCACCGAGCGCGCATCCTCCGCGCGGTCCGGCCATCAGCGCCCGAACCCGTACCGTTGGACGATGCGCTCGGTCTGGCGCTGGCCGCTGACATCGCCAACCGTTGGCCCGTCCCCCTGTTCGACAACTCGGCGATGGACGGGTACGCCGTCCGACGCAGCGACGCCGAGGCCGGCGCTGTGCTGCGCGTGGTCGCCGACGTCCCTGCCGGTTCCGACCTCGATCCGGCCTTGGCCCGCGGCGAGGCGGCCCGCATCATGACCGGCGCGGCCATGCCGACCGATGCCGACGCCGTCGTACCGCTGGAGGACACCGATCTGGGTGTCGGCCTCACCGACCTGCCCGAACGCATCACGGTCACCCGCACACCCGAGCCGTCGGCCTTCGTCCGCCGTCGAGGGGCCGACGCCGCCGCCGGAAGTGTCGTCGTGGCGGCCGGCACCGAGCTGGGACCGTGGCAGCTGTCCGCGATCGCCGCAGCAGGTCACGATCACGTGCAGGTGCACCGCGCGCCCCGGGTCGCGGTGATCTCGACCGGCTCCGAGCTCGTCCCCCCGGCCGAGACTCCGCGACGCGGCCAGATCCCCGAGTCGAACTCGGCGCTGCTGACCGCCGCGGTGCGCGCCACCGGCGCCGACGTCGTGCGGGTGGTGACGGTCCCCGACGACGAATCAGCCCTGCGCGCCGCCCTGGTCGATCAGGATCTCGATGCCTTCGTGCTGTCCGGCGGCGTGAGCGTGGGCGCCTACGACGTCGTCAAGGCGGTCCTGAGCCACGACGGCGACGTTCGGTTCGATCGGGTCGCGATGCAACCGGGCAAACCCCAGGGATTCGGGACCACCGCCGATGGCACCCTGGTCTTCTGCCTGCCCGGCAATCCGGTGAGCGTGGCGGTGTCGTTCGAGATGTTCGTCCGGCCGGCTCTGCGTGCCCTCGGCGGGCACCGGCAGATCGATCGTCCTCGCGTGACCCGCACGGCAGCGACGTCGTGGACGTGCCCCGAGGGCCGCGCGCAGATCCTTCCGGTCGTCGTGGACCAGGCCACGGTTCGTCCTGCGTCGCACGGCGGAAGCGGATCCCACCACGTCAGCACGCTGGCCGCGGCGACGGCTCTGGCGATCATCGACGCCGACGTCGACCGCGTCGAGGAAGGCGACGCCGTCAGCGTCATGATGTTGCCATGAGCTCCGATCGCCGGTTCACCCATCTGGACGCCGCCGGACACGCACGCATGGTCGACGTCACCGACAAGCAGCCCACGGTACGCAGCGCGACGGCCGAGGGACTGGTTCGTTGTCCGCCTGCCGTCGTGGCGGCGCTGCGCGAGGGAGCCACCCCGAAGGGCGACGTGCTGGCCGTGGCTCGCATCGCGGGAATCCAGGGCGCGAAGCGCACCGCCGAGCTGCTGCCGCTGGCACATCTGATCGGCATCCACGGGGCCTCCGTCGACCTGTCGATCGTCGACGACGGCGTGCGCATCGAGGCCACGGTTCGCACCGCCGACCGCACGGGCGTCGAGATGGAAGCCCTCACCGCCGTCAGTGTCGCCGCGCTGGCCGTGATCGACATGGTCAAGGGCATCGACAAGGGCGTCGCGATCGAACGGGTCGAGCTGGTCGCCAAGACCGGCGGCAAGAGCGGCGACTGGCATCGCCCTGGACTCTCGTGAGGCGATCGAGCATCATCGAGCCCATCGAGCCGGCCAGGAAGGGAGACACATGAGGCTCCGGTACTTCGCCGCCGCGGCAGAGATGACCGGCCGCCACGAGCAGGACGTGGACGGTCCGATCACGATGGGCCAGCTGCGTGCGTGGCTCGAGTCCGAGTACGGGCCCGTGTTCGCCCAGGTGCTGCGGCGCTCGTCCTTGCTGGTCGACGGGCACCGCCCGGGCGACGATGACGCCCTGCCCGACGGCGCGACGGTCGACGTGCTCCCACCCTTCGCCGGCGGTTAGCCCGGGTCCCGCACCTCCGCCGAGGGCTCACCCGCCGATGGCCGACATCGGACGGTCCGGCTGGACGAAACCTGGGTCGTCGATGCCGTGGCCGGCCCGTTTGGCCGCTATCGACGCACGGACCAGCGCGGCGACGTCGTCGTCGCTGCCGCCCGACCGCACGAGTGTTCGCAGATCGGACTCGTCTCGGGCGAACAGGCAGTTGCGCAGCTGACCATCGGCCGTCAGCCGCACACGGTCGCACGACCCGCAGAACGGAGCCGTGACCGAGGCGATGACGCCCACCGTGGTGGGTCCGCCGTCGACCAGGTAGAGCTCGGCCGGACTCGATCCTCGTTCGCCCACGGGTTCGAGGACGAAGTCGTGGGACAGCCGTCGGACGATCTCCTCGCCCGAGACCATCTGCATCCGCTCCCAGGTGTGTCCGGCGTCGAGCGGCATCTGCTCGATGAACCGCAGCTGGGCGTCGTGCTCACGAGCGAAGCGCACTAGGTCGGTGAACTCGTCGTCGTTGACCTCACGCATGGCGACGGCGTTGAGCTTCAGCGGGCGCAGCGTGCTGTCACGGGCCGCTCGCACCGCCCTGATCACGTCGTCGAGCCGGTTGCGGCGGGTCAGCTTCGCGAACCGTTCGGGGCGCAGTGTGTCGAGGCTGATGTTGAGCCGTTGCAGCCCGGCGGCCACCAGCGAGTCGAGGACGCGGTCCAGTCCGATGCCGTTGGTCGTCAACGAGACCTGCAGCGGACCGTTCGCAGTCCTGATGCGAGCCAGACGCTCCACCACGTCGACCAGGTCGGGCCGCAGCAGCGGCTCACCGCCGGTCAGGCGCACCTCGACGATCCCCAGGTTCGCCAACACCCGCGCGATGCGTTCGATCTCCTCCGCGGTTAAGATGTCGTCGCGGTCCAGCCACGGCACGCCCTCAGCCGGCATGCAGTACGTGCACCGCAGATTGCACACGTCGGTCAACGAGATCCGCAGATCGCGATGGATCCGACCGTACCGA
>DATMSF010000222.1:0-3206 GCA_035565535.1 Aeromicrobium sp. | reverse complement strand
TTGCGCCGCGACTGCGGATCGAGGGCGGCGGTCGGTTCGTCCAGGAACAGCACCTCGGGGTCGTGCACCAGCGCGCACGCGATCGAGAGCCGCTGCTTCTGGCCGCCGGACAGCTTCTCGACCGGTGAGTCCGCCTTGTCGACCAGACCGACCTGGTCGAGCAGCTCGTCGGCACGTGTCGCCCCGATGCCGTACAGCGCCGCGAACGTCACGAGCTGCTCGCGGGCCGTCAGGCGTTCGAAGAACGACGACGACTGCAGCTGCACGCCGATCCGACGCTGCAGCTCGGGCTGGCGCTTCCACGGGTCGAACCCGTCGATGTCGACCGTGCCCGCCGTCGCCTTGCGCAGACCTTCCAAGGTCTCGAGCGTGGTGGTCTTCCCGGCGCCGTTCGGACCGAGCAGTCCGAAGAACTCCCCCGGGGCGACCGAGAAGCTGACGTCGTCGACGGCACGCAGCGACCCATAGGTCATCACCAGGCCGTCGACGGTGATCGATGCACCCATGTCTCGACCCTACGCGGACGACCGAGCCGCGGCGACGAACGCGCCGATCAGGTCCGGGTCCTTCTCGCCGGGCGCCGACTCGACGCCGCTCGACACGTCGACACCCCAGGGTTCAGCCGTCGCGATCGCCGCGGCGACGTTGTCGGGGGTCAGCCCACCGGCGAGCAACCACCGCCCCGACGGGCGGGCGTCGACGAGCACCGACAGGTCCCAGGTCTTGCCGTCGCCGGGTTTCGGTGCGTCGAGGAGCAACAGCTCCTCGCCGTGCGATCCGCTCACCGGATGCGGGTCGTGCTTCAGCGATGTCGCTCGCCAGACGCGCGGGTGGATCCGCGCCGACGTTGCGAAGTCCTCGACCGTGTACGTGCCGTGCAGCTGCAGCACGTCGGCACCCAGGTCGGCCGCGATGCGGGCCGCTTCGGCCGCCGCCAGCACGTTGGTGACCAGGACCGTGTCGACGAGTCGCTCCGCTGCGGCGATCACGCTGCGCGCCGTGTCGAGGTCCACGTGACGGGGGCTGGCAGGGCTCATCACCACGCCGATCGCGTCGGCACCGGCCTCGATCGCCGCGCGGACGTCGTCAGGGCTGCTCAGGCCGCACACTTTGACGTACATCGTCCACCTCTCGATCACGACCGGTCCACGGCCACGTGAGCGCGGCCCAGACCACTGCGACGATAGCGACCTCCAGCACGACGTACAGCGGCCACGGTCCCAGCAGGTCCAGGATCGACGCGCTCTCGGGCCGTTCGTTGAGGTAGCCGTAGTTCGATCCGGCCACGGTGTTGTAGCCGAACACCACGACCGCCCAGGTCAGCGTGATGGCGACCGTGACGCGGTAGGTGTGCCACGTGGGCAGGATCTGCAGACCGGGCACGAGCAACAGGGCCGACCACACGATCAGCACGTGCATCGCCCAGAACATCACGAACCGCAGCTCGGGGAAGACCGATCCGATGTCGGGGGTGATCATCCCCTGGGTCGTCAGACTGATTCCCCACAACCAGGTGACGGTCGCGGACAGCCGATGGCGGGTCCACAGCGCGTGCACGGCGAACATCCAGGCCAGGTCGCACAGCTGGAACGGCAACGACGTGTCCGGGTCCCACTCGTCGGGCAGGAACTGCAGGATCTGCAACGGAATCGTCACCGCCGCGACGGCCACCGCGAACACCCGACGCACCACCACCTCGGCGGGCTCGCCGCGCACCCGGCGTCCCAGCCAGATCACCAGCACCGCGCCGACGGCGAAGATCGCGAGCACCGTCAGGTGGGAGGAGTCGTAGGCCTCGAACTGGCGCCCCGCGTCGCCCGTCATGGCGCCCACGGTACCGCGCACCGCGCCCTGGCGCGGGGGCGTAGTCTCTCGTCGTGAGCGATGAGTCGTCGGGGGCACCCCGTCCCGCCAACGCGCAGTCGGGCATCCTGTTCGGCATCTCGGCGTACCTGTGCTGGGGCTTCTTCCCGCTGTACTGGCCGCTGCTGGATCCGGCCTCCTCGTTGGAGGTGCTCGCCCACCGGTTCGTGTGGTCGATGGTGTTCGTGCTCGTGGCCATGACGGTGCTCGGCGGCTGGGGACGTCTGGCCGTGATCGCGCGGGACCGGCGGCTGATGCTGCTGCTGACCGTCGCCTCGATCGTGATCGCCGTCAACTGGGGCAGCTTCATCTACGGCGTCACCCACGACCACGTCGTCGAGACGTCGCTGGGCTACTTCATCAACCCGCTCGTCACGGTGCTGCTCGGCGTCTTCGTGCTGAAGGAGACCCTCCGCCCGGTCCAGTGGCTGGCCGTCGGCACCGGCGCCCTGGCCGTCGTGGTGCTGACGCTCGAGCTCGGTCGTCTGCCGTGGGTCGCGCTCGTCGTGGCGTTCTCGTTCGCGACCTACGGGTTCGTCAAGAAGACCGCCGACGTGGGCGCGTTCGAGGGTCTGGGGATGGAGACGCTGATCCTGACGCCCGTCGCCGTCGGCTACCTGGTCTACCTCCAGCTGACCGACGAGCTGACCTTCGGGCACGCAGGGGTCGGCAACGTCGCCCTGCTGATCGGCACCGGGGTCGTCACCGCGATCCCCCTGCTGCTGTTCAACGCCGCAGCGACGCGCCTCTCGCTGACGACGATCGGCCTGCTGCAGTACCTCGGACCGATCATCCAGTTCATCCTGGGCCTGACGATCTTCGAGGAGTCGATGACCCGGGGGCGTTGGATCGGCTTCGTGCTGGTCTGGTTGGCGCTCGTCGTCTTCACGATCGACGGACTGGTGAACCGGCGCCGTGCTCTCAGACGAGCCGGCGAGACCGCGCCGGCTGCTTGAGCCGACACCCGGGATCAGCCGAGTCGGGTCACGACGACGTCGCACACGTCGTCGAGCGCGCGGCGGGCCACGGTGTCGGGCAGCTGAGCGAGCACGGCGCGGGCGGCGTCGGCCTCGGCCTGGACGTAGGCCCGCGCCTCGTCCATCGCCGGGTGCACACGCAGCAGCGCGAGCGCTTCGTCTACCTCGGCGTCGTCGTGCAACGGACGCGACAGCAGGTCGAGCAGGCGGGTGTCGGCCGGATCGGTGGATCGCTGTGCGATCAGCGTCGGCAGGGTGGGGACGCCCTCGCGCAGATCGGTGCCCGGGGTCTTGCCCGACTCGTCGGTCCGGCTGGCGATGTCGATGATGTCGTCGGCGAGCTGGAACGCCGAGCCGATGCGCTCG
>DATMSF010000221.1:0-4957 GCA_035565535.1 Aeromicrobium sp. | reverse complement strand
GCGGGCCGGTCGTACGAACCGCCCATCACGCTCGAGCGGGGTGCAGCCATGGGATCCTCACGGGAGAGCGGTCGTGCTGGAAACGTGCGCCTTCCAGTATTGCCGCGGTCCGCCTCGGTCAACCGAGGCGCGCCGACGCCGCGGCGATTTTCCGACCTGGTCCGCGCTGCGCCGTGAGGGAGATTCTCAGCCTCGACCAGTACCGTCGACACATGTCCGACCCCCGTTCCGGTGACTACGACTGGCTGTACGACGGCGGCTCGTCGACGGGTTCACGTCCCGACGCTTCGCGCCCTGCCTCGCCCGGCCGTGCGGACGACCAGCTCCCGCCGCCCGTGCTGCCGGCGGCCGCTGGAACGGGTCGACCGAAGCGCGGCCGGCGCCGTCTGCTGCGGTGGTGGATCCTGGTTCCGGCGCTGTGGCTGATCTTCTTGATCGCGGTCCCGATCTGGGCCTGGGGGACGATCGCCCGCATCGACGCCGAGCCGTCGGGTGAACGCCCGCCCGACCAGCCCGGCACGACGTATCTGCTCGTCGGATCCGACAGCCGCCGAGGGTTGACCGCCGAGGAGCGTCGGGAGCTGTCGACCGGAGGCGACGGCGGAGGCAGCGGCCGCACCGACACGATCATGCTGCTGCACACCGGCTCCGGGCCGACCACACTGGTCTCGATCCCCCGCGACTCGATCGTGCCGATCCCGGGCGTCGGGACCACCAAGATCAACGCCGCCTACGCCTACGGCGGACCGAAGCTGCTGGTCCAGACGCTGGAGCAGACGACCGGGGTGCGCATCGACGACTACGTGGAGATCGGATTCGGCGGCCTGGTCCAGATCGTCGACTCGATCGGCGGGATCGAGATCTGCCCCGAGGAGGACCTCAAGGACAAGGACTCCGGGCTCGACATCGCGAAGGGCTGCCAACAGGTCGACGGCAAGACGGCACTCGCGTACTCGCGCAACCGGCACAGCTTCCGGACCCAGGACATCCAACGCGTGCAGAACCAGCGCGAGGTGATCGGCGCGATCGGCTCGAAGGTGCGCTCCCCGTGGACCGTGATCAATCCGATCCGCTACGTCTCGACGGCCACCGGTGCCGCCGAGTCGTTGACGATCGGCGACAACGTCGGGCCGGTGTCGCTGGCGCGCTTCGCCGTGGCGTTGTCGGGCGTGATGTCCGGCGACGGATTGAGCTGCACCGTGCCACTGGCCGACTTCTCGGTGCGGTGGGACCGCGAGCGCGCGCTGCAGTTCTTCGGCCACCTCAAGGCCGACACGACCGATCGGATCGGCGACCTGTGCACCCAGGACGGCCTGCCCGAGCAGTAGGGCCACCTCGATAGGTTGTCACCATGACTTCTGCCTACGGAGACGGTGTTGCAACGCTGACGCAGGACGGCACGGTCCTGGACGTCTGGTACCCCGAACCGGCCCTCGGAGCCCCCTCCGACGCGGCCGGATCGGTGGACCTGTCGGCCCTGGCCGGCACCGACCCGATCCGTCTGGTCGAGCGCGTCGTGGTCCACACCGAGATCGCCGACCTCGAGGCGTCCCCGTCCGACACCTACGACGTGTGGCTGCGCCTTCACCTGCTCTCGCACCGCCTGGTTCGACCGCACGGGCTCAACCTCGACGGCATGTTCGGTCTGCTGACCAACGTCGTGTGGACGTCGATCGGTCCGTGCGCCGTCGACGGTTTCGAGGTGACCCGGGCGCGGGCCCGCGCGGCCGGCCTCAACGTGGCTGTGACCGGCGTCGACAAGTTCCCACGGATGACCGACTACGTCATACCCTCGGGCGTCCGCATCGGCGACGCCGACCGGGTCCGGCTCGGGGCCCACCTGGCCGAGGGCACGACCGTGATGCACGAGGGATTCGTCAACTTCAACGCCGGGACCCTCGGCCACGCCATGGTCGAGGGACGCATCTCGGCCGGCGTCGTCGTCGGCGACGGCACCGATGTCGGCGGTGGCGCCTCGATCATGGGCACGTTGTCCGGCGGTGGCAAGGAAGTCATCAGCGTCGGTGAGCGCAGCCTGATCGGCGCGAACGCCGGTATCGGCATCTCGCTGGGTGATGACTGCGTCGTGGCTGCAGGCACTTACGTCACGGCAGGCTCCAAGGTCACGCTGCCCGACGGCACCGTGGTGAAGGCCTCGGAGCTGTCCGGTCAGGACGGCCTGCAGTTCTGGACGAACTCGCAGACCGGAGCGTTGGAGGTTCGGCCGCGTGGCGAGCGCACGGGCATCGAGCTCAACGCCGCCCTGCACGCGAATTGAGCAGGACGTGCGACGACCATGAAGCTGCGCTGGCTCCTGGCGTCGACGCTCGTCGTCGCCGTGGCGCTGTTCGCGGTGATCCTGCGCGATCGCGATCCGGTCCGTAGCGAGTACTGCGTCGCGCAGGTCGGCCAGGTGCGTGCGCAGGTCGACCTGGAGCAGGCGCAGTGGTCGGCGTTGATGGCGGCCATGGCACAGAAGCGGGGGCTGCCCCCACGGGCGACGACGATCGCGATCGCAACGGCGTTCCAGGAGTCGAAGATCCACAACATCGACTACGGCGACCGCGACTCGATCGGCCTGTTCCAGCAACGACCCAGCCAGGGCTGGGGGTCGGTCGAGCAGATCCTGGACCCGGTCTATGCGATCGGCAAGTTCTACGACGGTCTGGTGCGGGTCCGCGGCTACGAGCAGATGACGATCACCGATGCGGCACAGGCGGTTCAGCGGTCGGCCCATCCTGGCGCCTACGCCCAGCACGAGGACTACGCGCGCGCCCTGGCCTCGACGTTGCGCGGCTACAGCCCGTCGCAGTTCCACTGCGTCGTCAATCCTCGCGACAGCGGCAACGTGTCCACCGCCGCCCAGGACGTCCGCGAGTCGTTCGGGCTGGACGTGGTCGTCGTCGGGGACCAGCTGCAGGTTCCGCTCGTCGGCGAGGCGCAGGACGTCGACGCGCGCGGCTGGGCCGTGGCCCACTACCTGGTCGCGAACGCCGTCAACCTGGGCCTGACCGAGGTCCGCTTCGACGGCCGCGTCTGGACCACCGAGACCTCCGACCGAGGCTGGACCGTCGACCCCGACGCCTTCGCCTCCACCGTCGTTGCCTCCACCAACTGAACCCCCGTTACACCCCCGAATTTTGCGGGGTGATGCACCGGTTCCACGGGGGTTTTCGGTGCATCACCCCGCAAAATTTGGGGGTTAGAGCCGGGTGGTGGCGGCAGCGATGCGCTCGTCGGTGGCGGTGAAGGCGACGCGGACGTGCTGGGCGCCGCGGGGGCCGTAGAAGTCTCCGGGGGCGACCAGGATGCCGCGCTCGGCCAACCAGTCGACCGTCGCACGGCACGGCTCACCGCGGGTCGCCCACAGGTAGAGCGACCCCTCGGAGTGCGTGATCTGGAATCCTGCGCCTTCGAGCGCGGACCGCAGCTGCGCTCGACGGGCCCGGTAGCGACCGCGCTGGTCGTCCACATGAGCGTCATCGGCCAGCGTCGCCTCCATCGCCGCGGCGACCGGCGTGGGCAGCATGAATCCCAGGTGCTTGCGCACCGCGAGGAGCTCACCCACGAGTCGCCGGTCCCCCACGACGAAGGCGTCGCGGTAGCCCGCCAAGTTGGAGCGCTTCGACAACGAGTGCAACGACAAGATGTTCTCGAGCGAACCGCCGTTGATCGCCGGGTCGAGGACCGAGACGGGCTCACCCTCCCAGACGAACTCCAGATAGCACTCGTCGGAGACCAGGATCGTGTCACGCTCGCGCGCGAACTCGACCCACTTGCGCAGGTGGTCGGCGCCGAGCACCTGCCCGTGGGGGTTGGCCGGCGAGTTGATGAACACCAGCGCGGGCCGCTGGGGCCCGAACGTCGTGGTCGAGTCGGTCAGGACCGGTGTGGCGCCGGCGTAACGAGCACTCACCTCGTACGTCGGGTACGCCAGCTCGGGGATGCCGACCAGCTCACCGGCGCCGACGCCCAGCTGGACGCACAGGTTGGCGATGAGCTCCTTCGACCCGATGGTCGGGAGCACCTGGTCGGTCGAGATGCCGGCGATGCCGAACCGGCGTTCGAGCCAGCCGGTCGCAGCCGCACGCAGCGACTCAGGACCCCAGACCGTCGGGTAGCCGTGCGCGTCGGCCGCGGCGATCAGCGCGTCCTGGGCGATCTGCGGCGCCGAGTCGACGGGCGTGCCGATCGACAGATCGACGATGCCGTCGGGATGGGCCGCGGCACGGGCCTTGGCGTCAGCCAGGGTGTCCCACGGGAAGTCGGGGAACCGGGCCGAGACCTGGCCGGTCATCATTCCTGGTTCTGGGGCGGGAGCGCGGCGACGAACGGATGGTCCTTGTCGACCTCACCCAGACGGGCGGCACCGCCGGGGGAACCGAGATCGTCGAAGAAGTGCACGTTGGCGTCGTAGTACTCCTTCCACTCCTCGGGGGTGTCGTCCTCGTAGAAGATCGCCTCGACCGGGCAGACCGGCTCGCACGCACCGCAGTCGACGCACTCGTCGGGGTGGATGTACAGCATCCGCTTGCCCTCGTAGATGCAGTCGACCGGACATTCGTCGACGCAGGCGCGGTCCTTGACGTCCACACACGGCTGGGCGATCACGTAGGTCACTGGCTCGACACTCCTCACGACGGTCTGGTCAAGTATCGCCGCTCGACCCAAGTTCACGCACGTCGGGTCCACCTGGTGAGCGCTGACGTGACCCGCGTCACACCAGGTGATTCTCTAGGCTCGACGTGTGCAGCTGACCACCGAAGTCGTCGGCCGTCGCGTCACCGTGCGGTACCGCGACGGGAACGGGGCACGCGACGTCGTGGGCCGCGTCCTCGCGGTGTCGACGCTGGTCAGCATCGAACGGCGCGACGGCACCGTGGTGGACGTCCCCGTCGCGTCGATCATCCTGTGGCGCGTCGTGCCGGATCGACCGTTGCGCAGTCGACGTGCCGCT
>DATMSF010000220.1:0-3529 GCA_035565535.1 Aeromicrobium sp. | reverse complement strand
CTGCTGATCCCGATCGACGAGGCGCTCGAGCGGGCTGCGGCTGTCGGTGTGACACGGACGGTCCAGGTCGGCTGCGACCTCGACAGCTCTCGGTGGGCGATCGAGGCCGCGACCGCTCATCCGTCGGTCGTTGCCGCGGTGGCGTTGCATCCCAACGACGCGGCCCGGATGACCGACACCGAGCTCGATGCGGCGCTGGGCGAGATCGACCGACTGGCCGCGCACCCGAGCGTGCGAGCCGTGGGCGAGACCGGCCTCGACTACTTCCGCACAGGCGTCGTCGGGCGACCGAAGCAGCACCGCTCGTTCCGCGAGCACATCGCCATCGCCAAGCGGCACGACCGCACGCTGGTCATCCACGATCGCGACGCCCACGACGACGTGCTGAGGACCATTGACGACGTCGGTGCTCCCGATCGATGGGTCATGCACTGCTTCTCGGGCGACGCGGCCTTCGCGCGGGCGTGCGTGGAACGCGGCGCGCACCTGTCGTTCGCCGGAACCGTCACGTTCAAGAACGCCGACAACCTCCGCGAGGCGCTCGCCGTCACGCCACTGGAGCGGATCCTGGTCGAGACCGACGCTCCGTTCCTGACCCCGACTCCACACCGCGGCAAACCCAATGCGTCGTTCCTGATCCCGCTCACCGTGCGCTTCATGGCCGACGTCATCGGGACCGATCTGACGACCCTGTGTCAGGCGATCGAGGCCAACACCGACCGTGCTTTCGGCGGTTCGTGGCCGCAGTTCGGCCAGTGAGCGACTGATCACACTTCTTGGCGATGACCCCCTGATTCCGTATCGTGGGGTGTTGCTGTGTCCCCGACCCCAGGATTCCTCGTGAGCCCCAGGTCTCATCTACGTTCCATTCCCCTCATCGCGCTCAACATCGCCATCGGCCTCGTGGTCGTGGGCGCCACCGCCGCCTACGGCGCGCTGAGCGTGCGGGTGCAGGTGACCGTCGACGGTCACACCGAGACGATTCGCACGTTCGGCGACACGGTCGACGACGTGCTCCGGGCCCGCGACGTCACGGTACGTGACGGCGACCGTCTCAACTTCGCGCCGTCGCATCGTCTGGCCGACGGCGACGAGATCGTCGTCGAGTACGCCAAGCCCGTGACCCTCGCGGTCGACGGTGACGTCTCCGAGCACATCGTGTTCGACGCCACGGTGGGCGAAGCGCTCGACACCCTCGGGGTGCCCGTCTCCGAAGGGGCGTACCTGTCGGAGGCGCTCGACCACCAGATCCCACGCCGGGGTGACATGCTCGTCGTCAGCAACGTCAAGGACCTCGTGGTGGTGGCCGACGGCGAGAAGCACGAGATCAGCACGAACGAACCCACCGTCGCCGAGGTCGTCGCTGCCGCGGGTGTCGAGCTGGACGCCGACGACGAGGTCAAGCCCGGCGCCGACTCCTACGTCAAGCCCGATACCGAGTTGAAGGTCGTGCGGATCAAGAAGGTCAACAAGACCGAGACGGTCGACGTCGACTTCGATGTCGAGGTGCGCAAGGACGACGACTTGATGGTCACCGACTCCCAGGTGGTCTCGCGTGGCAAGGACGGCCGAGCCCGAGAGGTCGTCACGCTCGTCTACGCGGACGGCAAGCTACGAGAGCGGATCGTCAACTCCTCGACGACGTTGGAGGAGCCCGTGACGCAGGTCGTGCGACGCGGCACCCAGACCACCCCTCCCGACAGCGTCTGGGACAAGATCGCGCGGTGCGAATCGGGCGGCAACTGGAGCATCAACACTGGCAACGGCTACTACGGCGGGTTGCAGTTCAGCGCCGCTACGTGGCGCAGCGTCGGCGGTCCAGGGTTGCCCCACCAGCACAGCCGCGAGGTGCAGATCAAGTACGCCAAGATCCTGCAGGCGCGTGCCGGCTGGGGTCAGTGGGGCTGTGCACACGCGAGGTTCAGCTGACCCACGTGCGGCTCCTCGGGCCGCAGGACGTCCGTGAGCTCGCCGCCTCGTGTGGTGTACGGCCGACGAAGCAGCGCGGTCAGAACTTCGTCATCGACGCCAACACGGTGCGCCGCATCGTCCGGGCCTCCGGTGTCGACGAGTCCGACGTCGTGGTCGAGATCGGGCCCGGGCTCGGTTCGCTGACGCTGGCGCTGCTGGAGGTCGCTCGTCACGTCACAGCGGTCGAGGTCGACGAGGTGCTCGCGGCCCAGCTGCCCACCACGATCGGCCAGTACGCACCTGGCGCGTCGTTCGAGCTCGTCGTGGCCGACGCGATGCGCGTCGACTCGTTGCCCGGCCCGGCACCGACGGCGCTGGTGGCGAACCTGCCGTACAACATCTCGGTGCCGGTCCTCCTGCACTTCCTCGACACGTTCGAGACGATCCAGCACGGTCTGGTGATGGTCCAGTCCGAGGTCGCCCACCGGTTGGCCGCAGCTCCTGGGTCGCGGATCTACGGCATTCCGTCGGTCAAGGCCGCCTGGTACGGCGATCTGCGACTGGCCGGCAACATCGGACGCAACGTGTTCTGGCCGGCACCCAACGTCGACTCGGCGTTGGTGGCCTGGGAACGGCGAGAACCGCCCGGCGACGACGACCTGCGTCGGCGGACCTTCGCGATCGTCGACGCGGCGTTCGCGCAGCGACGCAAGACGTTGCGCGCAGCTCTGGCCACCGTGGCCGGCAGCCCCGGCGAGGCGGAGACCGCACTGGTCGCGGCGGGCGTCTCCCCGCAGGCGCGTGGTGAACAACTCGCGCTGGAGGAGTTCATAGCCGTCGCCCGTGCCCTCCGGGACCACTAGGTTGAGATGGTGACCTCCGCAACCGTCAGAGTGCCGGCGAAGATCAACCTGTGCTTGGGGGTGGGCCCGGCACGCCCTGACGGCTTCCACCCGCTGGCGACCGTCTACCAGGCCGTCGACCTGCACGACGAGGTGCGGGCGTCCGTGCGGGACGACGAGACGGTGACGGTCTCGGTCAACACAGCGCTCGACGTCCACGCGGAGGACTCGGCCGTACCGGAGGACGAGAGCAACCTTGCGGTGCGGGCCGTGCGGGCGTTGCAGCGGGTCTCCGGCGTGACCGACGGTGTCGACCTGGCGATCCGCAAGGCGATCCCCGTGGCCGGTGGAATGGCCGGCGGTTCGGCCGACGCCGCTGCCGCACTCGTGGCGTGCAACGAGCTGTGGGGCCTGGGCATGTCCAAGCTGGACCTGGAGCCGGTCGCCGCGCAGCTGGGCAGCGACGTGCCGTTCCTGCTGCACGGTGGCAACGCGGTCGGCAGCGGTCGTGGCGAGACGATCAGTCCCGTGCTGGGCCGGGGAACCTTCCACTGGGTGTTCGCGACCGCGAGCGAGGGCCTGTCCACGGCCGAGGTCTACGCCCAGTTCGACCGTTTGGCCGAGGGACGAGAAGTCCCCGACCCCGAGGTGCCCGACGCCCTGCTCGGGGCGCTGCGCACCGGTGATGCAGAATTGCTCGGCACCCAGCTGTCGAACGACCTGACACCGGCCGCACTGTCCCTGCGCCCGGAGCTGGGGGACACCCTCAGCATCGG
>DATMSF010000219.1:0-4065 GCA_035565535.1 Aeromicrobium sp. | reverse complement strand
CGCCCACGGCACCGGCGGCCAGCATGCGCGTCGTCCTGACGTGGGCGAAGTGCTGGTACACGAAGTCCGGACCGTACGTGTCGAGCGCGCGAGCCGACCGCAGCACGATCTGCGGGTCGACCGTGGGCAGCGGGACAGCCCAACCCTTGTCGTGAGCGGTGCGGCCCAGCTTGCCCGCGCCGCGGACCCGACGATCGGTCGGACGCTCCTCCAGCGAACGGCGTTCCCCTGCGACCTTCGCGCCCTCACGCAGCTGGGCGAACTGGTTGATCGCGGAGTGGTACGTGCCGCCGGACGGCTGCAGGTTGCCGCGCATGTAGCCCTTGACCGTGATCGGGACGTCATCGGGCAGCTGCAGCACCGTGTACAGGACGCCGAGGTCGAACGGGATCGAGTCCAAGCCGCAGGCGTGGATGATGCGCGCCCCGGTGGACCGGGCGATGTCGTGGTACTTCAGCCACATCCGGTCCACGAACAGCGGCTCCCCCGTCAGGTCGACGTAGGCGATGCCGGCTTCCGCGGCGGCCTTGACTGCTGCCTCGCCGTGCTGCAGGTACGGCCCGACCGTCGTGATCAGCACCCGAGTGCCCTCGGCCATCGCGCGCATCCCGGCCGCGTCGCCGGTGTCGACCACGGTGATGTCGGGCTCCGAGCCGCCCTGTGCGACGAGGCGACGCGACTCCGCTTCCAGCTTGGCCGCGTTCCGTCCGGCGATGGCCCACGTGGCCCCGGTCGGCAGGTGCGTGGACAGGTAGTCAGCCGTCAGTGCGCCGGTGTACCCGGTCGCCCCCAGCAGTGTGATGTCGACCGGCATGCGCGAGTCCTTGCTACGAGGCCTTCTTGGTCACTTCGTCGTGCGTCAGGACGGTCGGTTCCTGACCGCCCACCACAGTCTCGGCCGTCACGATGACCTTGGCAACATCACCGCGGCTGGGCACGTCGTACATGACGGGCTCGAGGACCGACTCCAGGATCGACCTCAGTCCACGCGCACCCGTGCCACGCTCCAGCGCCAGATCGGCCATCGCCTCGGCAGCGCCCGCGCCGAACTCGAGCTCGACACCGTCGATCTCGAACAATCGCTGGTACTGCTTGGTCAGCGCGTTCTTCGGTTCGGTCAGGATCGAGACGAGCGCTTCACGATCAAGGTTGTCGACAGCAGCCACGACGGGCAGGCGGCCGATGAACTCCGGGATCAGACCGAACTTCAGCAGATCCTCCGGCAACACCTTGGAGAACAGCTTCTCCGGGGCGGACTGCTCGACCGCCGGCGACGTGGTGTTGAAGCCCAGGCTGTGCTTGCCGCTGCGCTGCTCGATGATCTGGTCGAGCCCGGCGAACGCGCCACCGACGATGAAGAGCACGTTCGTGGTGTCGATCTGGATGAACTCCTGGTGCGGGTGCTTGCGCCCGCCCTGCGGCGGCACGGACGCGGTCGTGCCCTCCAGGATCTTCAACAGCGCCTGCTGGACGCCCTCGCCCGACACGTCGCGCGTGATCGACGGGTTCTCGCTCTTGCGCGAGATCTTGTCGACCTCGTCGATGTAGATGATGCCGGTCTCGGCCTTCTTGACGTCGTAGTCGGCGGCCTGGATCAGCTTGAGCAGGATGTTCTCGACGTCCTCGCCGACGTAACCGGCCTCGGTCTGTGCCGTGGCGTCGGCGATCGCGAACGGCACGTTCAACATGCGCGCCAACGTCTGCGCCAGATAGGTCTTGCCGCAGCCGGTGGGGCCGACGAGCAAGATGTTGGACTTGGCCAGCTCGACCTGGTCGTCCTTGTTCCGTCCACCCGCGGCCTGGGCCTGGACGCGCTTGTAGTGGTTGTAGACCGCGACGGCCAGCGACTTCTTGGCCCGGTCCTGTCCGACCACGTACCCGTTGAGGAACTCGTAGATCTCAGCGGGCTTGGGCAGCTCACCCAGGCTGAGCTCGGCTCCCTCGGCGAGCTCCTCCTCGATGATCTCGTTGCACAGCTCGATGCACTCGTCGCAGATGTAGATGCTGCTGGGACCAGCGATCAACTTCTTGACCTGCTTCTGGCTCTTGCCACAGAACGAGCACTTCAGCAGATCAGCGGTCTCACCGATGCGAGCCACGGGCCAGGGTCCTTTCCTCGGTCACCAGATCACAGTAACGGCCGACACCGCCATCGGCGCCCCTTGCCAGGATCCGATGGCGGTGTGTCGCATCAGGGCGCCGGCGTCTTCAACGTGTCGAGCACCTCGTCGATCAGGCCGTACTCCTTGGCCTGCTCGGCTGTCAGGATCTTGTCGCGATCGACGTCGCGAGACACCTCCTCGACGGACTTGCCCGATGCACTGGCGATCATGGACTCCATCAGCTCACGCATGCGCAAGATCTCATTGGCCTGGATCTCCAGGTCGGAGATCTGGCCGCCGGTGCCCTCGGTGTACGGCTGGTGGATCAGGATGCGCGAGTTCGGCAGCGCCAAGCGCTTGCCCGGTGTGCCGGCAGCGAGCAGCACCGCCGCGGCCGAAGCCGCCTGGCCCAGGCACACGGTCTGCACGTCGGGCTTGATGTAGCGCATCGTGTCGTAGATCGCGGTCATCGCGGTGAACGAGCCGCCCGGGCTGTTGATGTAGATCTGGATGTCGCGGTCGGGATCCATCTGCTGCAGGCACAACAGCTGGGCCATCACGGCGTTGGCGACGTCGTCGGAGATCGGGGTGCCGAGGAAGATGATGCGGTCCTCGAACAACTTCGCGTACGGGTCGATGCGCCGGAACCCGTACGACGTGCGCTCCTCCCACTGCGGAATGTAGTAGCTCATGCACGTCCTCGCTTCGCTCCGGGCGCGCATGAGACACCAACGCGCAGTGCTGAATGATTCGCTCGCTGACGCTCGCTCATGCCCTCGCGCCGCCCTTCATCTCGCCGGCATTGCGGACCACGTGATCGATCAGTCCGTACTCCTTGGCCTCGTCCGGGGTGAACCACCGGTCGCGGTCCGAGTCGATCTCGATCTGCTCGACCGTCTGCCCGCTGTGGAAGGCCTGCAGCTCGTTGAGCTGCTTCTTGAGCAGGATGCTCTGCTGGGCCTGGATCTTGATGTCCGATGCCGATCCGCCGATGCCGCCCGACGGCTGGTGCATCATGATGCGCGCGTGCGGCAGGGCGTAGCGCTTGCCCGCGGTCCCGGCGGCGAGCAGGAACTGACCCATCGACGCGGCCAACCCCATGCCGAAGGTGGCGACGTCGTTGGAGATGAACTGCATCGTGTCGTAGATCGCCATACCCGCGTCGACCGAGCCGCCCGGGCTGTTGATGTAGAAGTAGATGTCCGCCTCGGGATCCTCCGCGTTCAGCAGCAGCATCTGCGCCGCGATCGCGTTGGAGTTCTGGTCACGCACCTCAGAGCCCAGGAACACGATGCGTTCCTTGAGCAGCTGCTGGTAGATGTGCCCGTCGAGATCGGACGGGCCGGCCTGGCCGGCCATTCCTTCAGGTCCTGGAGTGTTCACGTCTTCGACCCTAGAGGGCGAATCGGCTCCACACACGCGATAACACGCTCTGTTCGCCCTCGGCGTAGTCGCCTGCCGCGGTCTCAGTCCGACGCGCCGGGGACGGTCTGGTCCCAGTCGATGATCGAGCCCGTCACCACGCCACTGGCGTCGGAGAGCAACAGGACGGCCAGGGCCACGACGTCGTCGGGTGTTGCCAGCCGACCGGCGGGCAGCCGCTCGCCGGCTCGTTCGCGCCAGTCGTCGTCGGCGTCGTGGAATCGTCGCTGGATGACGTCCTCGCCGGCCGAGTCGGTCCAGCCGATGTTGATGCCGTTGATCCGGATCCGGTCGAACCGGTGCGCGTGCGCGGCGTTGCGGGTCAAGCCCGCGAGAGCAGCCTTCGTCGCGACGTACGGCGCCAGGTAGGGCTGCCCGCCGTGTGCGCTCATCGTGACGATGTTGACGATCGAGCCACCGGCACCGCGGTCGATCATGTCCTGGACCGCGGCCTGCATCAGGAAGAACGGACCCCGCAGGTTGATCGCGACGTGCTGGGCGAACATCTCCGGCGTGGTGTCCAGCAAGGTGCCGCGCTCGG
>DATMSF010000218.1:0-2226 GCA_035565535.1 Aeromicrobium sp. | reverse complement strand
CGAACCCGGCGGTGTCGAAGATCTGCGAGCCGATGTGCGAGTGCAGCCCCAGGAACTGCAGTCCCGGAACCGCCAGGACGCGGCGGACCGCGTCGAGCGCCGCGCCGTCGGCGATCGAGAAGCCGAACTTCTGGTCCTCGTGCGAGGTGGAGATGTACTCGTGGGTGTGCGCCTCGACGCCGGCGGTCACCCGCACCATGACGCGAGCCGAGCGGCCGAGCTCTGCGGTGATGTCGGCCAGACGGTCGATCTCCTCGACCGAGTCGATGATGATGCGGCCCACGCCGACCTCGACCGCGCGACGCAGCTCGGTCACCGACTTGTTGTTGCCGTGCAGCCCGATCCGCGCCGGTGGGAAGTCCGCACGCAGCGCGACGGCCAGCTCTCCCCCGGTGCACACGTCGAGGTTGAGCCCCTCGTCGGCGATCCAGCGCGCCGTGGCCACGCACAGGAACGCCTTGCCCGCGTAGTACACGTCGGCCCCGGCGAATGCCTCCTTGAAGGCGCGAGCACGCGACCGGAAGTCGTCCTCGTCGACGACGTAGGTCGGAGTCCCGAACTCGGCGGCCAGGTCGGCCACCGACGTCCCGGCGACCGTCAGGACGCCGTCGATCTTCGAGACGTTCTGCGCCCACAGTTGCGGCACCAGCGCATCGAGGTCCTCGGGTACCTGCAGCCACGCGGGACCGCGATCACCGGCTTGGCCGTGCAACGCACCGGCTTCATGGGATCGCATCGTCACATCCTCCCAGTCCGCATGGTCACATCCGCTCCGGTGCCGACACGCCGAGCAGGGCCAGGCCGTTGGCGATCACCTGGCGGGTCGCGGCGATCAGCACCAGGCGGGCGCGGTGGACGTCGGTGGTCTCCTCGTCGCCACGCGGCAGCACGTGGCAGACGTCGTAGAACTTGTGGAACGTCGCAGCAGTGTCCTCCAGGTAGCGTGCGACGCGGTGCGGCTCGCGCTGCTCGGCCGCCCGTGCCACGACGCGGGGCAGCTCGGCCAGCGCGCGCAGCAGGTCACCCTCGCGCTCGTGCGCCAGCGCCGATGCGTCGTAACCGGCCGCGTCGACCTCGATGCCCAGGTCGGCCGCGTTGCGCAGGATCGAGCTGAGCCGAGCGTGCGCGTACTGCACGTAGTAGACCGGGTTGTCGCTGGACTTCTTGGTCATCTCGGCGACGTCGAGCGTGAGCGGGGTGTCAGCGGGATACCGCGCGAGCGTGTAGCGCAACGCGTCCACACCGATCAGGTCCATCAGCTCTCGCAGCGACACGATGGTGCCGGCCCGCTTGGACAGCTTCAGCTCCTGGCCGTCGCTGAGGATCTTGACCAGCTGGCCGATCAGCACCTGCAGCTGCTCGCCCGGCCGGTCGCCCACGCAGGCGGCCATCGCGGAGAGGCGACCGACGTAGCCGTGGTGGTCGGCACCGAGCAGGTAGATGCAGGGGTCGAATCCGCGCTCGCGCTTGTTGACGTAGTAGGCGGTGTCGGAGGCGAAGTAGGTCAGCTCGCCGTCGGACTTGCGCAGGACACGGTCCTTGTCGTCGCCGAAGTCCGTGGTGCGCATCCACAGCGCGCCGTCCGACTCGTAGAGGCGGCCCTGCTCGCGCAGCTTGTCGAATCCGTGCTCGACGGCGTTGGTGTCGTGCAGCGTGCGCTCGGAGAACCACACGTCGAAGTCGGTGTTGAACTCGTGCAGCTCAGCTTCGTGCTCGGCGCGCTGCAGCGCGTAGCCGGCCTCTCGGAAGGCGATCAGCTGCTCGTCCTGCGGCAGCTCGAGGATGCCCGGATGGTCGGCGACGACCTGAGCGGCCAGGTCGGCCACGTACTCGCCCTGGTAGCCGTCCTCGGGGACCTCGGTGCTGTTCGCACGCGCCATCAGGGAGGCGCCGAAGTGGTCCATCTGCACGCCGCAGTCGTTGATGTAGAACTCACGCGTGACGTGCGCACCGGTGGCCTCGATGACCCGGGCGATGGCGTCACCGACAGCGGCCCACCGGGTGTGGCCCAGGTGCAGCGGTCCCGTGGGGTTGGCCGAGATGAACTCGACGTTGACCGAGCTGCCGGAACCGTCGGTGGTGTGCCCGTACGACGCGCCTGCCGCCATGATCGCTCCGGCGAGCGCGCCCTGCGCACCGGCCTCGACCCGCACGTTCAAGAATCCAGGGCCCGCGATCTCGGCGGTTGACACGCCGTCCGACTGCACGAGCCGGTCGGCAATCGAC
>DATMSF010000217.1:0-7055 GCA_035565535.1 Aeromicrobium sp. | reverse complement strand
GTGACGGTCAGATCGGCGCTGACGTGAGGCCCCGCGACCGTCGCACCGTCGACGTCGAGACCGGACGGGACGTCGACGGCCACCGTCCACGGCCGCTGTTCTCGGATCCAGTCGGCCCAGCGGGCAGCCGTCCCGGCCAGTCCGGGACGCGCACCGATGCCGAACAGCGCGTCGACGCAGTACCTCTGCCCGATCGGTTCGTCGACGAGCACCGCTCCGGCCGAGAGCGCTGCGGCCAACCCCTCGGCGTGCACGCGCTCGGGGTCGAGCACGCACAGGTCGACTCGCACGCCGCGGTCGAGCAGGTGCGTGGCGGCGAACAACGCGTCGCCGCCGTTGTTGCCCGGCCCGATGAGCATCACGACGACCTCGCCGGACGGAATGTCCACGATCGCGTCCGCGAGTCCACGCGATGCGCGCTGCATCAGGGCGTCCCAACCGGTCTCCGCGGCGAGGCTCTCCTCGGCCGTGCGGATCTGCTGGACGCTGTGGGCGCTGAGCACTCGGGTCTCTAGTCGGTCGCGGACTCGGCCACCACGAAGGCCGTCGCCACGGTCGTGTCGTGCGAGAGCGACAGATGGATCGTCCCGATTCCCAGCTCTCGCAATCGGTCTGCAGCGGCCCCGTGGAGGGCGAACTCCGGCGCGCCTCGTGAGTTGTTGACCACCTCGAAGTCCTGCCACGACAGGCCCGCCGGCGCACCCATCGCCTTCGCCAGTGCTTCCTTGGCAGCGAAGCGCCCCGCCAGCGACTCCAAGGGCAGGTCCAGCTCCGATCGGGTGAACAGCCGCTGCTTGAGGGTCGGCGTGCGCTCCAGGGTCTCGGCGAAGCGGGGGATGTCGACGACGTCCACGCCGATGCCCTTGATCGAAGCCATGCTCACTCCACCGTCACGGACTTGGCCAGGTTGCGTGGCTGGTCCACGTCGTGGCCCAGCTGCTCGGCGAACTCGCACGCGAAGATCTGCAGCGGAACCGTCGCGACCAGAGGCTGCAACAGTGTCGAGACCTTCGGCAACCGGATCAGGTCGTCGGCGTAGGGCACGACGTCGTCGTCGCCGTCCTCGACCAGCACGATCGTCCTGGCCCCCCGCGCACGCACCTCTTGGATGTTGCTGACGATCTTCTCCTGCAGCTGGTCGCGTCCCTTCGGGGGAACGACGACGAACACGGGCAGGCCTTGATCGATCAACGCGATGGGCCCGTGCTTGAGCTCGCCGGCAGCGAAGCCCTCGGCGTGGACGTACGCCAGCTCCTTGAGCTTGAGGGCACCCTCGAGGGCGACCGGATAGCCGACGTGGCGACCCAGGAACAGGAATGACCGGGAGCCGGCCAGCGACGTGGCCAGTGCGCGCACCTGTTCGCCGTTGTCGATGACGCGCTGGATCTGGGCCGGCATCTGCTCGATCTCTGCCAGGATCTGATCGATCTCGTCGCCGTACTTGGTGCCCTTGACCTGCGCCATGTAGAGGCCGAGCAGGTAGCAGGCCACGACCTGACTCAAGAACCCCTTGGTGGAGGCGACGGCGACCTCGGGACCTGCGTGCGTGTAGATGACCGCATCGGACTCACGCGGAATCGTCGAACCGTTGGTGTTGCAGATCGACAGCACGCGTGCGCGTTGCTGACGGGCGTATCGAATAGCCATCAACGTGTCCATCGTCTCGCCGGACTGGCTGATGGCCACGACGAGCGTCGAGCGGTCGATGATCGGGTCCCGGTAGCGGAACTCCGAGGCCAGCTCGACCTCGCAGGGGATGCGGGTCCAGTGCTCGATCGCGTACTTGGCGACGAGCCCTGCGTACATCGCGGTGCCGCAGGCGATGACGATGATCTTGTCGACCTCGCGCAGCTCGTCGTCCGACAGTCGCATCTCGTCCAGCTGCAGAGCGCCGTTCGACGCCTTGCGCCCCAGCAGGGTGTCGGCGACCGCTTGCGGTTGCTCGTCGATCTCCTTGAGCATGAACCAGGGGTAACCGCCCTTCTCGGCGGCGGACACGTCCCAGTCCACGTGATACGGCTTGGTCTCGGCCGGACGGCCGTCGAAGTCCGTGACGTCGATGCCGTCCCGGCTGATCGTGACGACCTGGTCCTGTCCCAGCTCGATGGCCTCGCGGGTGTACTCGATGAACGCTGCGACGTCGGAACCGAGGAAGTTCTCGCCCTCGCCGATGCCGACGACCAGCGGCGAGTTGCGGCGTGCGCCGACGACGACGTCGGGGGTCCGGGCATCGCAGAACACGAGCGTGAAGGCACCCTCCAGGCGACGGACGACTCGGCGCACGGCCTCTGGCAGGTCGACCCCCGATTCGAGCTCGCGGGAGACCAGGTGGGCCGTCACCTCGGTGTCGGTCTCCGACTTCAGCTCGACACCGGACGCCTCGAGCTCGCTGCGCAGCTGGGCGAAGTTCTCGATGATGCCGTTGTGCACCACCGCAACGTGGCCGGGAGCGTCCAGGTGCGGGTGCGCATTCACGTCGTTGGGTGCGCCGTGCGTCGCCCACCGCGTGTGCCCGATGCCGGTCGTCGATGCCTCCAAGGGGTGGGCTTCGAGCTCACCGTCGAGGTTGGTCAGCTTGCCGGCCTTCTTGGCCCACGTGATGCGACCGTCCGCCGCGGCCAGCGCGACTCCACCGGAGTCGTAGCCGCGATACTCCAGGCGACGCAAGCCACCCATGACCACGTCGAGCGCTGACCGCTCCCCGACGTATCCGACGATGCCACACATGGGCTCCAGCCTACCGGCGGCGGCGACGTCGCGGTCGGCATCTGCCGGTCAGCCACCGTCAGGCCGCCTTGGTGCCATGAAAGTCGATCACACAGCCCGATCGGTCATCAGCGCAACGCCAGAGCCGGCCACGACGCAGAGGGCGTTCCCTCGAGCGCGGGCAGACCCAACAGCCCAAGAGCGGTCGACTCGAGGTCGAGGTTGCGGATCGGCTGGCGGCCCGAGTAGTCGGGTCTGGACTCTCCCGGGTCCTGACGACCCGGATTCAAGGCGTACAGATCGGTACCGGCAGCGACGCCATTGCCCCAGACGATGAACGGGATGCGGTAGTTCGCGGCCAGCAGGGGGTTGTCGTGACTCGTGGAGCCCTCCGGACCGCCGTGATCGGCCGTCAGCACGATCGTGACGCGATCGGTCAGGTCAGGTGACGCCTCGATCAGGTCGACGATCTGGCCCAGGTCGTGATCGACCGACCGGACTGCTGCCAGGTACTCAGCGCCGAGCCATCCGTGTCTGTGCCCCGCCTTGTCGGACGCACGCAGGTGGACGAAGACCAGCTCGGCCTCGTCGCCGATGAGCACCTCCTGCAACTGCTTCACGACGGGAGCGTCCTCGGCGACCAGCTCGATGTCGACCTTGTCTCGGCCGTCGTCGCCTCCCTCGTGGTCCTCGGCACCGTGCTCGTCGTCCCACGAGCGGGTGAAGAAGGCGAACTTCTCCTTCTGCGCCAGTAGAGCGGTCGACCGGCCGTGGTCGTGGGCGACGTCGAACATGCCTGCGACGTACGAACCGTGACGGTCGGCCAGCGTCCCGCCCGGATCGACGTTCATCGTGACGTCGTGGCCCTGCGGACCTGCCACCGTCCGACCCGTGAGCATTCCGGTGTGGTTCGGCAACGTGATGGTCGCCTCGAACGCCGTCCTGGCGTTCAGCGTTGCGGCGCCTTCGTCGATCAGGCGGTGGAACGTGGGGGTTGCTTCGCGCCCGAACCGTTCCAGTGCGTCGGGGTTGAGCCCGTCGACCGAGATCGCCACGACGATCGGGCCCTGGTCGTCGCGGACCTGAGGAGACGACGTCCCTGACGGTTCTGGCACCGCCTTCGGCGAATCGGCGTGCCGTCCACTCCAGAACGGCCCGATCCCCGCAGCGGCTGCCGCGATCATTGCCAGCACGGTCAGCGCAAGGACGACGACCCAGATTCGCGACGACTGTCCTTCACCGCCCTGCGCCGCCCGGTGTGCCGCGTCACGGCTCAGCTGACGCTTCACAGTCTGACCTCCGCCCCTTGGGGTGTGATCCCAACGACCACGTAGTGCAATACTCCGCCTCCGTCTTCGATCCTGGTTCGTTCAGGCGCTCATTGCGAGAGGTTGTCGCCATGACGACTGAGCATGGGGACCGGTCCCCGGTCGCGCCACCGATTCGCCGGCACGCGACAATGAACGTCATGTCGCGAGAGCCTTCGCCGTACGTCGAGCTGGATCGCCCCGCGTGGGCCCAGCTCGCCGAAGGGGTGTCCCTTCCCCTCGAGGAGGGTGACGTCGAACGGATCCGTGGCCTGGGTGACGAGCTGGACATCACCGAGGTCCGTGAGGTGTACCTGCCGGTGACCGAGCTGCTGAGCATGCGGCACCGGATGGCCGGGGAGCTGTGGCGGGCCACCGAGCGGTTTCTGCGTGAGCCGCAGCCGCAGCGCGTGCCGTACGTGATCGGCATCGCCGGCTCGGTCGCGGTCGGCAAGTCCACGATCGCCCGACTGCTGCGTGAGCTGCTGTCCCGCTCCCCCGACCACCCCAACGTCGAGCTCGTCACGACCGACGGGTTCTTGTACCCCAACGCCGAGCTGGAACGTCGCGGGATCCTGGACCGCAAGGGGTTCCCCGAGTCGTACGATCGCAAGGCGCTGTTGCGGTTCGTGATGGAGCTGAAGTCCGGTGTCGAGGTGGTCAAGGCACCGACGTACTCGCACCTGACGTACGACCGCACCGACGAGGTGCTGGAGCTCAGACGCCCGGACATCGTGATCATCGAGGGCCTCAACGTCCTGGGCTCGGCCAAGGTGCGACCTGACGGCAGCCCGGGTCTGGCGATTCGTGATCTGTTCGACTTCTCGATCTACGTCGACGCCAGGAGCCGCGATCTCAAGCGCTGGTACATCGACCGGTTCCTGAAGCTGCGCAAGACCGCATTCGCCGATCCGGCCTCGTACTTCCATCGGTACAGCACGTTCACCGACGACGAGGCGGTCGAGCGCGCCGAGGAGCTGTGGGACACCATCAACTGGCCCAATCTGCGGGAGAACATCGCATCGACGACGGGGCGCGCCTCGCTGGTGCTGCGCAAGGGCTCGGACCACACCGTCAAGTGGGTCCGACTCCGCAAGCTCTGACCGATATACCGTGAGACGGTGCCCGGGCCACTGAGCGAACTCGCCAACCTCTCGCCGGCCCCCTATCTGGCGCTGGTCGTGCTGCTGGCCGTCGTGTCGCAGACGATCGCTTGGCGATTGCGTGTGCCTTCGATCCTGGTCCTGCTGATCGTCGGCTTCGTCCTAGGACGGGCCGTTCAGCCCGATGACGTCCTGGGACGGGACGTGTTGTTCGCCGGCGTCAGCCTGGCAGTCGGCATCATCTTGTTCGAAGGATCGTCGTCACTGCACGCACGCGAGCTCCGCGAAGTCGGCAAGCCCGTCCTCCGGCTCTGCTCGGTGACCCCCTTGATCGCGTGGGGTCTTGCATCCGCGTCGGCGTTCGTCGTCGGGATCTCGTGGGACCTGGCGCTGCTGGTCGGCGCGATCCTCGTCGTCACCGGTCCGACGGTGATCGGGCCGATCCTGCGAACGCTCCGCCCAACCCGACGGGTGGCGAGCCTGCTCCGCTGGGAGGGGATCGTCGTGGATCCTCTCGGAGCGGTGCTGGCCCTGCTCGTCTTCCAAGGTGTCGTCGCCAGCGGCCGTGAAGGCACGTTCCAAGGGCTGGCCACGACGCTCGCCATCACGATCGCCGTGGCGCTCGGCTTGGCGGTGCCTGCTGCACTGCTGATCGAGTTCTTGTTCGTCCGTCACGTCGTCCCCGATCACCTGCAGGGCGTGACGTGCATCGCCGCGGTGATGACGACCCAGACGCTGTCGAACTCGATCCAGACCGAGTCAGGACTGCTGACCGTGACGATCCTCGGTATCACCCTGGGGAATCGCAAGAATCTGCACCTGAAGCACGTCGCGGAGTTCAGCGAACACCTCCAGGTACTCCTGGTCGGGATCCTCTTCGTCATCCTTGCCGGACGTGTCGAGCCCCGCCAGCTCGCCGACGTCGCACCCCAAGCGGCGATCTTCGTCGTGCTCCTGGTGATCGTCGTCCGGCCGGCGTCCGTCCTCATCGGCCTGGCAGGCACCGACGCCACCCGGGCCGAGCGGACGCTGCTCATGGCGATGGCACCGCGAGGGATTGTGGCCGCTGCCGTCACCAGTATCTTCGCCTTGGAGCTGACCCACGCAGCAGAGGTCGTCGCCTCCGAGGGCAGCAAACGGGCACCGACACTGGAACGGCTCGCCGCAGGCGCAACCGACCTGGTGCCGTTGGTCTTCCTCGTCATCGTCTCGACCGTCGCGCTGTACGGTCTGGGCGTCGGGCGGCTGGCCGAACGTCTGGGCCTGGCCAAGTCCGCGCCCCAGGACGTCCTGTTCGTCGGTGCCGGACCGCTCGTCGTCGAAGCCGCGCGCCGGTTGAGCGAGTCGGGCTTCGAACCGCTGATCGTCTCCCGCGAGTACCCCAAGCTCGCCGAGGCCCGCAGCGCCGGGCTGCGCACCGTCGTCGCCAACATCCTCAGCGACTACGCGGTCCGCGACATGGACATGGCCGGTGTCGGAACGTTGGTCGCGATGACCGACAACGACGAGGTCAACAGCACTGCGGCGCGCGAGTTCGCACACGTGCTCGGTCGGGCGAACGTCTTCGCGCTCCTGCGGTCCGACGTGGCTGATGCCAACCACCCCGAGATCGAGCACCGTCGATCACCCGCCGGTCACCTCACAGCCCGCGTTCCCTTTCATCCAGCGGTGACCCACGCCCAGGTGTCGGAGCGCATGGCGGCAGGCTGGAGGGTGACTCGCACGTCCCTGACCGAGGCTTTCGGTCCCGACGAGCTGGCCGACGTCCACGGCTCCGACGCCATCTTGCTCTTCGCGATCCGCGGCCAACGCCTGGAGGTTATCACCGGACGGACGAATCTGGACGCCGGCGTCGTCGTGCTCGCGCTGGTGCCACCCGTGCAGGACGACGAGGAGCCTCAGGGCTGAACGTCGCGGATGAACTCGCCGCACCAGGCCA
>DATMSF010000216.1:0-2347 GCA_035565535.1 Aeromicrobium sp. | reverse complement strand
GGGAGGCGATCCGCCAGATCTCCACCGCCTACGGTCTCGACATCGAGCCGGACGTTCTGGTCGAAGATCTCGGTGTGGGTGCGCGGCAGCGCGTCGAGATCGTCAAGGTGCTGTACCGCGGCGCACGCATCGTCATCCTCGACGAGCCGACAGCGGTGCTGGTGCCGCAGGAGGTCGACGAGCTGTTCGGCAACTTGCGTGAGCTCACGGTCGAGGGGCTGGCCGTCATCTTCATCTCTCACAGGCTCGACGAGGTGCTGTCGGTCGCCGACGAGGTGACGGTGATCCGGCGCGGCCGGACCGTCGACACCCTGCCGGCGGCGTCGGTGACGTCGAGGCAGCTGGCCGAGATGATGGTCGGCTCGGAGCTGCCGAGCCCTAGCACCGAGGAGTCGACCGTGACCGATCGCGTCGTGCTCGAGGTCTGCGATCTGACCCTGCCCGCCCCGCAGGGCCGCGACCTGTTGTCCGACATCGAGGTGTCGATCCGGGCCGGGGAGATCCTCGGGATCGCCGGCGTCGAGGGCAACGGCCAGTCCGAGCTGGTCGAGTCGATCATGGGAATGCGGCAGCCGTCGTCGGGGATCGTGACGCTGGACGGCCGCGACATCAGCTCGTTGTCGACACGGGAGCGTCGCGACGCGGGAATCGGGTACATCCCCGAGGACCGGCACCGGCACGGACTGCTGCTCGACGCACCGCTGTGGGAGAACCGCATCCTGGGCCACCAGACCCGCGAGCCCAACATCGCGGGACCGCTCATCGACCGCGGTGGTGCGCGGCGTGACACCGAGCGGATCGTCGCGGAGTTCGACGTGCGCACGCCGGGCATCGACACCACGGCGCGGGCGCTGTCCGGTGGCAATCAGCAGAAGCTCATCGTGGGTCGGGAGATGGCCGGTGACCCCGTCCTGCTGATCGCCTCGCACCCCACGCGAGGCGTGGACGTCGGCGCCCAGTCGGCGATCTGGGGTCACATCAAACGTGCGCGACGACAAGGACTGGCGGTGCTGTTGATCTCGGCTGACCTCGACGAGCTGATCGGTCTGTCGGACACCATCCGGGTGTTGTTGCGCGGCCGTCTCGGTGAGACGTTCGATCCTGACACGGTGACCCCGCAGATGCTCGGGTCGGCCATGACAGGAGCGGCCTCATGACACCGCGTTCCACACGCCTCGTCCTCGGGATCGCCGCACCTGCACTGGCGCTCGTCGCGGCGTTCCTGATCACCAGTCTCGTCCTGGCGTTCGCCGGCGATCCGATCGGCGACGTGTGGGCGCAGATCCTCAGCCTGCCGAGCGATCGCGGCTACATCAACATCGTGAACTCCGCGACGGTCTACTACCTGTCGGCGGTCGCGGTGGCCATCGGCTTCCGGATGAACCTGTTCAACATCGGCGTCGACGGCCAGTACCGCGTGTCCGCCTTCGCGGCGGCGGTCGTCGCCGGTGAGGGCTGGTTGCCCGGTTACCTCAACACGGTGCTGGCCCTGCTCGCGGCGGTCCTCGTCGGCGCGATGTGGGCCGGGATCGCCGGTCTGCTGCGGGTCACGCGCGGCGTCAGCGAGGTCATCTCGACCATCATGTTGAACGCGATCGCCACCTTCCTGGTCGCCTACCTGTTGCGCAAGGTCGCGGTGGACAACCCGGGCAGCAACATCACATCGACCAAGCCGGTACCCGAGGGCAGCCGCGTCCCCGGCATCCACGCGTTCGGCGAGACCGCCACGATCTACGGCTTGTTGTTCCTGGCCGTCGCCGTCGGCATCGCCTACTGGTTCGTCATCAACAAGACCCGCTTCGGTTTCGACCTGCGGGCGACGGGTCAGTCCGAGACGGCGGCCGTCGCGTCGGGCATCAACGTCAAGCGGATGATCGTCATCTCGATGCTGTTGTCAGGAGGTGTCGCCGGCCTGGTCGGGATGCCGCTGCTGTTCGGCAACGACTACGCCTACGGCTCGACGTTCCAGTCGGGCCTGGGCTTCGCCGGGATCGCGATCGCGCTGCTGGGCCGGAATCACCCCGTGGGCATCGCCCTGGGAGCCTTGCTGTTCGCCTTCCTGGACGAGCAGGCCAATCCGCTGGAGATCCTGCTCGACGTGTCGCCGCAGATCGTCAAGATCACCCAGGGCGTCATCGTGCTGACGGTCGTCATCGCCTACGAGGTGGTCCGGCGGTACGGCGTCCGCCTCGAGCAACGAAGAGTCGCCGGGGCACTCCACGAGGAGGTGGCAGCATGAGCATGGTCGCCGATCCCACAGCCGGTACCCAGTCACCCAGGCCGAAGATCTCGGTCGGTTGGATCTACCTCGGCCTGGCCGGAGCGTTGGTGTTGATCTCGCTGCTGC
>DATMSF010000215.1:0-5407 GCA_035565535.1 Aeromicrobium sp. | reverse complement strand
TCGATCCGCGGATCGGTCTGCTCGACATCGATGTCGAGTCGGGCGAGCATGACCGGATCGATACTCATCTGCCGGTACTTCTGCAGGCCTCTCGCGACGGTGAGCTCAGCGACCACGACTGCGAATGGATCGGTGAAGCGTTGGAGGAGGCCGACCGGCTGAAGGACGCCCACCGGTGGTTCACCATCCCGTTGCGTGACATCGATCCCGACGACATCGGTCAGTTGCCGATCGGCTGCATCAACGGCCGATACCGCGTCCGACGAGACCTCGAGCTCCCGATGGACAAGTACGACGAGGCGACGTTCGCCGTCCGCGACCTGTATCGCGCCGCCCGCGGCCTGGACGACTGACGTCAGCTGCCGCTCAAGCGCGCGAGCACCTCGGGACCGCCGGCGGTCTCGATGTGGTCGGGGTCGCCGCAGACAACCAGCAGGTCACGGGCGCGGGACAGGCCGACGTAGAGCCGCTCGGTGGCACGATCGCGGCCGGGGACCTCGTTGACCGCCAGGATCACGGCAGGCCGTTCCAGTCCCTTGAAGCCCGACACGTGCCCGTAGAACACCTGGTCGTCGTCCCAGAACGAGTCCCAGTACGCCTGCCACCCGCGTTCCTGGCGCGCCTTCTGCTCCGGATGCCGGTGGCCGGTCGCCAGCACCGCGATGTCGGAGGGCTGCCACCCCTGTTCGATCAGCTCGTCGACCATGTCGTCGGCACGGTCCAGCGCCTCGGTGTGCGCACACGCGACGAAGCGAACGTCCTCGCCGTCGTGCTCGCTGACCCGCAACCGGTTGGGTGCCATCGGGCTGAACGTGCGCGAGATCTGCCGGGTGTTGCGCAGGTTGCGGTCGAGGATCAGCGGCACCAGTCCGGCCGGTGAGTCACCGAATCGCTGGAAGATGCGCTGGCCTTCGTCGGTGAACACGTACAACCCGCTGTCCTCGTACTTGAGCGCCTCGAGCACGACAGGCCACCACGAGTCGGCGAAGTCCTGCGCCTCGTCGATGACGATGGCGTCGTACAGCGCGCTGAACTCCTGCTCCCGCACCAGATCGAGCATGATCCGCGGCAACCGGTTCTCCCAGAAGTCCGAGTCGTTGTCGTCGCCGTCGGGCGCGCCCCAGTCGTTGCCCAGGCCGTGGAACGTGCCCACGTAGGCGGGTTGCTCGTCCGCGGCGAACGTCGACAGCCGCCGTTGCATCCACGACGCCAGGCCCCGTGAGTAGCAGATCAGCGCAACGCGGTCGCCACGCTTGGCGAGTCGACGTGCCTGCTCCACGGCCAACCACGTCTTGCCGCTACCGGCGCCGCCTCGGATCTCGACCTGGTCGACGCGTTCGATGAAGTCCAGGATGCGCGACTGCTCGAGGCTGAGGCGTTCGATGACGTCGTCGTGAGCGGCCACGCGGTCCTCGACCGCGTCCTCCGGGGACACCGCCGTCGTGCGTTGCGGCAGGAATCGACCTTCGAGGGCCTCGTAGATCGCCACGACACCGCCGGCGTCCGGGCCGGGTCGATCGTTGTCCTGCAGGTCGAGCATCTTGCGGGCGTGGCTGACGATGTCGGTCAAGTCCTGGCGATCGACGACCATCCAGCGTGGGCAGTCCGGCATCTGGAACTGCGGGTCGACTCGCATGTGGGGCAGCACGATGCCGTGCGCCCAGCGGATCGGTCGACGACTCCCCCAGGCCATCGAGTTCTCGACCCACTTCTTCAGCACGTGCTTGACCGTCATCGCCTGTTCGACCGGGTCGCGCTGCTTGACGCCGTCGGGCAGCTCCTGCCACCACCGGCCGTCCTCGACCCACACCTGGCCGCCCTTGATCTCCAGCACGACGACGCCGTGCCCCTCGAAGACGATGGCGACGTCGAGCTCGTAGTCGCGTTCGCGGTCGGTGAATCGTTGGTTCGCGATGAGCAGGTCCTGGGGACCCAGTTGATCGGCCAACAAGGTCCACACGCGTTGCTCGGCCCCGCTGGCGAACTTCGGCTTGCTGGGCCACAGGAGCGGTGAACTCATGCAGTCATCCTGTCAGCGATCGGCGCTTTCGACAGGCGATTTGGCTCATCGCCAGGACGCGCCCCAGTGAGTCGTCGATGGTGAGGTCAGTCGGCGGAGAGCCTGGTCTGGTCCAGCATGCGCTTCATGGCGCGCTTCTGCACCTGCGCCAGGACGTCGAGGCGCTCCTCGGCGGGGAACTCCTCGAGCAAGTCGATGATGTCGCCGATCAGGTCGTCGCGATCGCCGACGTCGGACGTGCGCGCTGCCCGCGTCACCAGCGGGTCGGCCGAGCGGAAGCTCCCGGCCTTGCCGCTGAGGATCAGTGCCGAGGTCGCCTCGGCGGCCAGCAGCTCGTCCCGGTCGTGCGGATCGCTGGGAATCGTGCGTTCGAGGTCCTCGACCGAGATGTCCAGGGCGGCGGCGATCTTGCGCGCTGCCTCGCGCGACGGCTTGCGCAGTCCCGTCTCGAGCTGGGACACGTACGGATAGGACAGGCCCGCACGTTGGGCCAGGTCGGAGCGGGACATCGCCTGGCGTTCACGCCACTGCTTGACCGTACGACCGAAGGGCGATGCCGACTCCGTCATGATGCTCCCTGCATAAAATGTCTGCCTCCAAGCATTATGCTGCTTGCACAGTCTATCCAAGAGGAGCGCGACATGGAACTCACCACGCGCCTCGACCGGACCCGCTACCACTGGTTGGGTCCCGCCGTCGAGAAAGTCCAACCCGCCGCGTTGCTGGTGGAGGTCACCACCCCTGCCCTTCCCGCGTCCGAGCGCACCGCCCCGGCATCCCTGGTCGTCGTCCTGGACCGCAGTGGCTCGATGGGCGGAGACCGCCTCGGGCACGCGCAGCGAGCGCTGTGTGAGGTCGTCGACCGGCTCTCGCCCACCGACGTCTTCGGCCTCGTCGCGTTCGACGACACGGTGGAGGTGACGGTTCCTGCCGGTCCCGTCACCGACCCCGAGGGAGTCAAGCGGGCCATCTGCTCGCTGCGTCCGCGGGGCACCACCGACCTGGCCGCGGGCCTGCTGCGCGGGTTGAAGGAAGCACGCCGCCTCGAGGTGGAGGCCGGCGTCCGCGTCCTGTTGATCAGCGACGGCCACGCCAACCGTGGCGTCACCGACCCGGCGATCATCGGCCCCAAGGTGGCCGAGTTCGTCGACTCCCGCATCACGACCTCAAGTCTCGGCGTCGGTCTCGGGTACGACGAGACGTTGCTCGACGTGATCGCGAAGGAGGGCACCGGCGACATGTACTTCGCCGCCGAGGCCGACACCGCTGCCGGGGCGATCGCTCAGGAGTGCGGCGAGCTGCTGGGACACCGCTTCCTGCAGTGCCGCCTGACGATCAGCCCCGGCAACGGCGTCGGAGCCGTGACGTTGCTCAACGACCTGCCTCACCGCACCACCCCGACCGGCGACCTGGTGATCGAGCTGGGGAACCTGGGCTCGGACCGCTCGCGCAGCCTCGTGCTGCTGTTCGACCCGAAGCAGGCGATCAAACCGGGGCGCCGGAAGGTCTGCACGCTGCGCCTCGCGTACACCCTGGCCGACGACCTCAGTGACGGCTCGACGTCGCAGACCGTGTGGGCCCGGATCGCCGCACCGGACGACAAGCCCGGACGCATCGATCGTCAGGTCACCTCGGAGGTGTTGTTCCAGCAGCTCCAGCGCCACCACGCGGCCGCGGCTCAGGCCCTGTATCGCGGTGCGATCGAACGCGCTGTGAGCATCTTTCGGCGGATGCTCAGCGAGCTGCAGGCCGGCTGGTCGCAGATCCCGCTGGATCGCCGGACGGAGTTCGAGCCCCTCGTCGACCAGGTGACCCACGCCCTCGAGCTGTTGGAACGCGACGCCGCCGGTAACGCCTCGGCCACGAGCAAGCACAGCTACGCGCTGTCGGCACTGGGGATGCGCAAACGTGATCGCCGCAGGCCTCCCACCAGCTGATCGAGGAGCGAGCATGCGTGTCCCGCGTTCACCGGGTGTCGATAATGGGTCCATGGACCTGGAGACGATCAAGGCACTGGCCCGTGAAGCGCACGACGGCCAGACCGATCTGACCGGTCGCCCGTACTTCGAGGCCCACCTGACGCCCATCGCTGCGGCTGCGGCCGTCTTCGGCCCCGAGGCCGAAGCGGCAGGCTGGCTCCACGACATCGTCGAGGACACCGACATCACCGCCGACGATCTGGTTGCCCGAGGCATTCCCTCACCCGTCGTCGACGCGGTCGTTGCCGTCACCCGTCGCAGCGACGAGAGCTACGCAGGGCTGATCGAGCGCGCTGCCGCCGATCCGCTGGGGGTCGTCGTGAAGCTGGCCGACAACACCTGGAACATCATCTGCAACCCCGCGCTGGCCGAGGTCGACGAGCCGCGTGCCCGCACGATGCTGCTCGACCGGTACCTGCCGGCCCGGACCCGCTTGCTGGCAGCAGCCGAGCTCACCGAGGACTCCCCCGAAGTCGTCCAGATGACCACCATCCTCACCGCAGCCCTCAAGTCCCTCTGACCACTCGGTCGCCAGCCGCCGGCATCGAGCCCGCCCCACCCGGTCGCCAGCCGCGAGGCACGAGCGGCGGGAAGGCGACCCCAGCCCCGAGGGTCAACTCAGCACCCCGGTCGCCAGCCGCGAGGCACGAGCGGCGGGAAGGCGCCGGCGAGACGAGAAACGCCCTGAAGCCCACCGCCTGGGCGGTCTCAGCCCAGCCGGGCCGCCATGTCCGGCTTGATCCAGTACGAGATCGAGACGATCTCGACGCCGCGGCCCGGTCGGGGCGCGTGGATCATCTTGCCGTTACCCAGGTAGATCGCCACGTGATAAATCGATGACACACTGCCGTCGCTCCAGAACAGCAGGTCACCGCGCTGGATCTTGCTGACGCTGACCCGGGTGCCGGCCTTGTACTGACTGGGGGCGTAGTGGGCCAGCGAGATTCCGGCCGAGCCGAACGCCCTCATCACCAGCCCGGAGCAATCCCACTTCGACGGGCCTGCACCACCCCACGCATACGGTTCACCGAGCTGGGCCTGGGCGTACGCGATCGCCTTCTCGACGACGGCGTTCGACGACGCCGGCGGATCCGGGACGGGCTCGGGTTCGGGATCCGGGGTCTTGGTCGGCGTGGGGGCCGGAGTGGTGGGCGCGGGCGTGGTGGGACCTGCGGTGGTGGGGGCCGGCTTCGGCGTCGTAGGAGCCGGAGTCGGGGCAGGATCTGCCGGGGTCGGCAGCTCGCCGCGGTCCACCTGCTCCTCCAAGTCGGCGACTTCCTGCTCGACCTGCTCGACCGACTTGCCCTGAGCAGCCGCCATCTGCTTGATGATGTCGTCCCGCTCGGCAGCCATCGACGCTTCGAGCGACTCGGCGCGACGGATCGCCGCCGAGATCTGGTCCCGCGCC
>DATMSF010000214.1:0-1824 GCA_035565535.1 Aeromicrobium sp. | reverse complement strand
ACCGGGCGACACGATCCTGGAGCCGACCAGCGGGAACACCGGGATCTCGCTGGCCATGGTGGCTCGGCAGCGCGGCTACCACCTGATCTGCGTCATGCCGGAGAACACGTCGGTCGAGCGACGTCAGCTGTTGACGATGTGGGGTGCGCAGATCATCTCGTCACCGGCTGCGGGTGGCTCCAACGAAGCCGTCCGGGTTGCGAAGGGTCTGGCCGCTGAGCACCCCGACTGGAAGATGCTCTACCAGTACGGAAACCCGGCCAACGCCGAAGCGCACTATCGCGGCACGGCGCCTGAGATCCTGGCCGATCTACCTGAGGTGACCCACTTCGTGGGCGGTCTGGGCACCACCGGCACGTTGATGGGGGTCGGCGGGTTCTTCCGCGAGCACAAGCCCGAGGTGCGCATCGTGGCCGCCGAGCCGCGCTACGGCGAGCTGGTCTACGGGCTGCGCAATCTCGACGAAGGCTTCGTCCCCGAGCTGTACGACGAGACGTTGATCGACGCGCGCTTCTCGGTCGGTCCACGCGATGCCGTGCGTCGAGTGCGTGAGCTGATCGATGCCGAGGGCATCTTCGCCGGCATCTCGACCGGCGCGATCCTGCACGCCGCCCTGGCGCAGGCCAAGAAGTCCCTCGAAGCGGGCGACCGTGCCGACATCTGCTTCGTCGTGGCCGACGGCGGGTGGAAGTACCTGTCGACCGGTGCCTACGAAGGCACGCTCGACGAGGCCGAGGACGCGCTCGAAGGTCAGCTCTGGGCGTGACGCCTCGCGCCGAGCGTGCCGGTGGTGGGACCAGTCACGACCGAAACGTGAAAAATCCATCACTCGACGCGAACGGCGAACCGGGCGTCGGTTAGCCTCGTGCCGTGCGCGACATCGTGGTCTTCTCCGGAAGCGCCCACCCATCGTTGGCCGAGGACATCTGCAACGAGCTCGGCGTCGCTCTCTCGCCGTCCGAAACGGTGCGATTCTCCAACGACTGCCTCCAGGTGCAGTTGCTGGACAACTGCCGTCAGCAGGACGTGTACATCATCCAGCCGTTGGTGCCACCGACGCAGGACCACTTGATGGAGCTGCTGCTGATGGTCGACGCCGCGCGTGGCGCCTCGGCTGCGTGTGTCACGGTCGTCATGCCGCACTACGCCTACGCCCGCTCCGACAAGAAGGACGCGTCGCGCATCTCGATCGGCGGCAAGCTCGTCGCCGACATGCTCGCGACGGCCGGGGTGAACCGGGTCGTCACGATGACGCTGCACGCCCCTCAGGTGCACGGCTTCTTCGCGATGCCGCTCGACCACCTGACGGCCCTGGGCGAGCTCGCCGAGTACTACCGTCAGCAAGATCTGACCGATGCGGTCGTGGTGTCCCCGGACTTCGGCAACGCCAAGACCGCCTCGCAGCTCGCCCGGCTGCTGGGGCTGCCCGTGGCGGCGGGCAGCAAGCAGCGCAAGGCCGACGACAAGGTCGTGATCGACGCGATCGTCGGCGACGTCGCCGGGAAGCGGGCCATCGTGCTCGACGACGAGATCGCCACGGGTGGGTCGATCGTCGAGCTCGTCGCGATGCTGGAGACGCAAGGGGTCACCGACGTGTCCGTCGCCTGCACGCACGGACTGTTCACCGGCAAGGCCGTCGAGCGGCTCCGCAACCACCCGGCCATCAGCGAGGTGGTCGCCACCGACACCGTGCCGCCGCCTACCGACTGGCCCGAGCTTCGGGTGCGGTCGGTGGCGCCACTGTTCGCACAGGCGATCGCCCGCATCCACGCCGGCGAATCGGTCTCGAGCCTGTTCGACGGAGTCGACCCGACACACGCGCCG
>DATMSF010000213.1:0-12899 GCA_035565535.1 Aeromicrobium sp. | reverse complement strand
TGCTAGACGCCACTCCTCCACGCATCCCGGTCGTCATGGGCGGGTCAGTGGTGACCGGTGAGGACCGCGATACCGTCTTGGCATCCGGCGTCGACGCCGCGATTCTCAAGGACGAACCCGTCGAACACATCGTGGAGACCTTCCGCGCGCTCACGAAGTCCTATCGCGGCGCATGAACGATACTCACGCGCCCGACTCAGCGATCCTCTTGAGCGAGACGACATGGTGCACCATGGCTGACGTCGACGCCGCCGGAATCATCTACTACGCCTCGGCCCTGCGCTGGGCAGAGCGCCTCTCGACGAACTGGATGCGGAGCATTGGGTATCCCTACTCACGACTTTTCGCCGAAAGCATCGCCACGCCTGCCGTAAGCGTGAAGGTCGACTATCACTCCCATATCAATCTCGACGATTCGATCCGCCTGGACCTGTCAGTAGCACACATCGGCACAAGCTCCTTTACCTTCCGCACCGAGATCTTCGTCGGCCAAGACGAAGCCCCCGCGGTCGCGGCACGAGTCACTCACGTGTTCGCCCGCTATGAGCATCCGAGCCAGAACCCCGACAAGGACGGCGCACACAGCAAGGCGACGCCCATCCCGGAACGACTCAGATCGGCGCTGGAGGCCGGCTACAGACCCAAGGAGGTCACACGCCGCCCGTGAGCAGAACACCGCCGTCGATCGTGAGGGTCTGACCGGTCATCCAGCCGGCATCGGGGCTCAGCAGGAACGAGACCACTGAGCCGATGTCGTCGGGTTCGCCGAGCCGCTTCAGCGGATACTGCGCCGAGACCTCGTCCTCCTTGCCCTCGTAAAGGACTGTGGCGAACTTGGTCTTGACGACCGCGGGAGCCACGGCGTTAACTCGGATATTAGGACCAAGCTCGACCGCGAGCTCCTGGGTGACGTGGATCAGCGCGGCCTTCGACGCGCCGTACGTACCGATCCCTGGGGCCGGAAGCTGACCCGCGACCGACGCGATGTTGACGATCGCCCCACCGTTCGCCTCCAACGATGCCCGGCACACCTTCTGTACCCAGCTGATCGCGGCGACCACGTTGACGTCGAAGATCTTCTTCGCCGTCTCCAGGTCGATGTCGACCATCCGGCCATACGCCGGGTTGATGCCGGTGTTGTTGACCAGGTAGTCCAGGCCGCCGAACGCGTCGAGCGCCTTCGCGACGACCTCGTCCTGATGGTCGACGTCACCGGCGTTGCCGGCCACCCAGACCGCGTGCTCAGGACCGCCGAGTTGTTCGGCCGCCTCGGCGAGCGCGTCGGCCTTGCGGGCCGTGATGACGACCCGGCCGCCTTCGGCCACGATGCGCTCGGCGATCGCGTACCCGATGCCCCGGCTGGCGCCGGTGACGATGGCGGTTCTGCCGGTGTGCCTGCCACTCATGACAGGCGCTCCAGCACCATGGCCATGCCCATCCCGCCGCCGACGCACATCGACTCGACGCCGAACTGCTTGTCATGCTGCTGCAGCGAGTTGATCAGGGTGCTGGTGATGCGTGCACCGGTCATGCCGAACGGGTGACCGACTGCGATGGCGCCGCCGTTGACGTTCAGTTTGTCCATCGGAATGCCCAGGACCTTGGCCGAGCCCCACGACTGGACCGCGAAGGCCTCGTTGATCTCGTACAGGTCGATGTCGTCGATGCCCATGCCGGCGTTCTTCAGAGCGGCCGGGATCGCCTCGACCGGACCGAGGCCCATGATCTCCGGCGACAGGCCGGTCACGGCCGTGGACACGATGCGCGCGAGCGGCGTCAGACCCAGTTCCTTGGCCTTGGTGTCGCTCATGATCACCACGGCGGCGGCGCCGTCGTTGAGCGGGCAGGCGTTGCCGGCCGTGATGGTGCCGTCGGGACGGAACACCGGCTTGAGCTGACTGACCGCCTCCAGGGTCACGCCGGCACGGGGGCCGTCGTCGGTCGAGACGACAGTGCCGTCGGGAAGGGTCACCGGCGTGATGTCCTTGGCCCAGAACCCGTTCGCGATCGCGGCTTCGGCCAGGTTCTGGCTGCGAACACCGAACTCGTCCTGCTCCTCGCGGCTCATGCCCAGGTGCTGCGCCACGTTCTCGGCCGTCTGGCCCATCGCGATGTAGATGTCGGGCAGCTGTCCCGACGTCCGGGGGTCCTGCCAGGTCTCGGCTCCGCCTTCGGAGCGCGCCTGGGTGCGCCGCTGCGCCTCGTCGAACAACGGGTTGCGCGTGTCGGCGGTGTCGGCCATGCCCGAAGCGAATCGGCTGACGGTCTCGACGCCCGCTGAGATGAACACGTCACCTTCACCGGCCTTGATCGCGTGCAACGCCATCCGCGTGGTCTGCAGCGACGACGAGCAGTACCGGTTGACGGTCACGCCCGGCAGGTGGTCCATGCCGGCCAGCACCGACACGACACGAGCCAGGTTGTTGCCGCCTTCGCCGGCCGGCTGGCCGATGCCCAGGTGCAGGTCGGTGATGTCCTTGCGATCCAGCTCAGGCACCTTGGCGAGCGCCGCCTCCACCATCTGGACGGTCAGGTCGTCCGGACGCATGTCCTTCAACGACCCCTTGACGGCGCGGCCGATCGGCGATCGCGCGGTTGAGACGATGACAGCTTCGGTCATGATGTTCCTTCTGTTGTCGGTTCGGTGACGTGGACTCAGAAGCCCAGGTCGCGGCCGATGAGTTCCTTCATGATCTCGTTGGAACCGGCCCAGATCTTGGTCACGCGGGCGTCGCGCCAGGCGCGGGCGACGCGGTACTCGTTCATGAAACCGTAGCCGCCGTGCAGCTGCACGCAGTGGTCCAGGACGTCGTTCTGCACCTGCGCACTCCACCACTTGGCCTTGGCCGCGTCGATCGCGCTGAACTCACCCTTCGAGTGTGCCAGCACACCTTGGTCGACGTACGCCTCGGCGACCTCGATGGCGGTCACGAGCTCGGCGATCAAGAACTTGTTGTGCTGCAACGCACCGATCGACTGGCCGAAGGCCTTGCGGTCGTGGGCGTACTGGATCGTCTCGGCCAGGATCTGCTTGGCGTGGGCGATGTTCGAGACCGATCCGGCCAGGCGTTCCTGCGGCAGGCGCTCCATCATGTAGATGAACCCGCGGTCGACCTCGCCGATGACTCGGTCGTCGCCGACCCGCACGTTCTCGAAGAACAGCTCGGCGGTGTCGGATTCGGCCTGTCCCACCTTGTCGAGCTTGCGACCGCGACTGAAGCCTTCATCAGTGGCCTCGATCGCGAACAGGGTGATGCCCTTGGCGCCCTTCTCCGGCGAGGTGCGCACGGCCGTGAGGATCAGATCGGCCGAGAAGCCGTTGGTGATGAACGTCTTGGAACCGTTGATCACCCAGTCCGAGCCGTCACGGACCGCCGAGGTCTTCAACGCCGCGAGGTCGGATCCTCCGCCGGGCTCGGTCATGGCGATCGCCGTCAGGACCTCGCCGGTGACACAGCGGGGCAACCAGCGTTCCTTCTGTTCCTGAGTGCCCAGGTCGACCAGGTACGGCACCGCGATGTCGGTGTGGATCCCCATGCACGAGGCCAGTGCTGCGCTGGCCTTGCTGAGCTCCTCCGAGAGCACGGCGTTGAAGCGGAAGTCACCTGCATCGGCGCCGCCGAACTCCTCTGGAATCTCCAGTCCGAGCAATCCTTGGCGGCCCGCTTCAAGCCAGAACTCCCGCGGCAGCCCCTTGTTCTCGATGAACGATTCCAGCTGCGGTGCCGCATGCTTCTCGACGAAGGCAGCGCACGTGGCGCGGAACGACTCGTGATCGTCTTCGAAAATCGTGCGACGCATGGGGTGGAGCTCCTCGGCCATTCAACGGGTCGATGACGACAGCGCCGCCATCGAAGAACTAAGCGCTTGCTTAGCATGTCGCCGTTGGTCCAGACTGTCAACGTCCACGACACCGATCGGGAGTGATCATGACCACCGTCACAGCGCGCGAGCGCCTCCTGCGAGCTGCCGTCGAGGCGTTCGCCGAGAAGGGCTTCGCCGCAACGACGACGCGCGACATCGCGTCTCGGGCCGGCATGAGCCCGGCGGCGGTGTACGTGCACCACGACAGCAAGGAAAGCCTGCTGTTCACGGTCAGCCTGGACGGGCACCGTCAGGCCTTGGACGTCATCGAGTCGGCCGCTCGGTCCAGCGAGGATCCGACCGAGCGCCTGCGGGCGATGGTCCACGCGTTCACCCTGTGGCACGCCGAGCACAGTCGTGTGGGGCGCATCGTGCAGTACGAGTACCAGGCCCTCACTCCGGAGCACAGGGCTGAGGTCGCTGTCTACCGCCGCCGAATCGAGCAGGCGATGCAGGACGCGCTCAAGGACGGAGTCGAGCGTGGCGTCTTCGTCGTCGAGGACATCCCCGGCACCGCTTTCGCGCTGCTGTCGCTGGGCATCGACCTGGTCCGGTGGTTCGAGCACGGCGGATCCCAGAGCGGCGAGTCCCTGGCCGCACTGCACGCCGACCTGGCCGCGAAGATGACAAGAGCCTGACCCCCCGAAGGGGATCAGGCTCTTGTCAGGAGGCGGACCACCACGGCCCGCCATGCTGCGGCCTCGCGGCTCGCAGCACGTTTACCCTGCAGGTTTGCGCTTCGCGATCAGCGGCTGAGCCGCGAGGCGCTCCCGGTCGCTACGCTCCCTAGCGTCCCGCCGGTCTCCTCGCTGCGCTCGTCGCTCGGCGTGATCAGGCCTGCAGCACGTATTCGGCGTTGATCGTGATGGCGATCTTGTCGCCGATCATGACCTTGTCGCCCTCGAGCGGGATGTTGAAGTCGATGCCGAACTCCTTGCGGCTGATCTCGCCGGTGGCCTCGACGCCCACGCGGGTGTTGCCCCACGGGTCCTTGCCCTCGCCGAGCAGCTCGGCCTTGAGCTCGAACGGCTTGGTGACGTCCTTGATCGTCAGGTCGCCGGTGACGACGAGCTCGTTGTCGTTCTTGACCAGGACGCCGTTGCTGCGGAACGTCATCTTGGGCGTCGTCTCAACGTTGAAGAAGTCGCCGGAGCGCAGGTGGTTGTCACGGTCGGGGGTGCCGGTGTTGACCGAGCTGAGCTCGACCTCGACGGCGACCGACGATCCCGAGACATCCTCGGTCGTGGTGAGGGTGGACTCGAAGGTCTCGAACTTGCCGCGAACCTTGCTCATGATGTGGCGGACCGAGAAGCCGATCTCGGTGTGGGTCGGATCGATGGTCCAGGTGCCGGCGGTGAGGGTGGTCATGTTGTCTCCTGATGGGGATGAATGATGGGTTGTTGAATCTTGAACTAGAATGACAGTAGCACATAGTTCAACTTTCAATCAACAGCGAATTCGCGTAGGATGGATCACATGGAGACGACGACTGACACCCCCTGGCTCTCGGCCGATCAACAGGTGAGCTGGCGCGCGTTCCTCGGGGCGACGACCCTCGTCATGGATCGGCTCGACCGCGACCTGCGGGACGCGCACGACCTGTCGATGGCCGAGTACGAAGTCCTCGTTCGGCTCTCGGAGTCGCCGGACCGGTCGATTCGCATGGCTGAGCTCGCATCGGCTCTGGCCCACTCACGCAGCCGCATCACGCACACCATCTCTCGTCTGGAGAAGGACGGTCTGGTGCGCCGCGACCAGTGCTCGACCGATGGTCGTGGCGTCTCCGCGGTCCTGACCGACGCAGGTTTCGAGCGACTCGAACAGGCCTCCCACACCCACGTCCGCGGCGTCCATGACTACCTCGTCGCGAACGCCTCCCCCGAGGAGTTCGCCACCCTCGGCGCCATCATGACGCGCGTCGTCGCCCAGCTCGACGACACCGGCTGCGCCCCCTGACCGACACCCACCCCCGAATTTTGCGGGGTGATGCACCACTTCCAGCGCGAAGATCGGGGCATCACCCCGCATAATTTGTTTGTCCACAGGCTTGTCGTGCTCGCCTGATATCCACAGTCAGGTGATCGGCGGGTGCGCCAGCGGCGCCGAAGTCCGACCGTGGGGTCATGAAACCCTGGATCGATGGACTCCGAGACCGTCCGTTCAGTCGCGCCGAGGCCGAAGCCCTGGGATTGACGCGCCGTATGCTGCAAGGCAAGCGATTCACACGTATCCACCCGAACGTGTACCGGCTGACCTCGACCGAGCCGACGTCCGAGCTGCTGGCCCGGGCGGCCATCTTGGCTCTCCCGGCCGGTTTCGCCATCAGCAACGTGACGAACCTGCAGCTTCGCGGGCTCGACATCGGCGATCGACATCCGATCCATCTGTCGACGACTCGACGTGGCGAGGTCGATCGCGATGGAATCATCGTGCACCGCCACCTGCACCCGTTCGGCGTGGAGCTGCGAGCCGGTCTCCCCTTCGTCACAGCTGCACGCACCTTCGTCGACGTCGCGACACGCTTCGACGATCGCACCGTGATGCGCATCGGCGACTGGCTCGTCGCCAACGAGGACGTCTCCCCCGAAGACCTCGCGCACGAGGCGTTCACCACCCACAACAACGGCGTGACGCGGGCACGACGAGTCTCGCCCATGGTGCGACGCGGTGTCGAGTCCGTCATGGAGTCCGAGGTGCGGTGGCTGCTCGTCTCCTCCGGTCTCGGCGATCCGGAGACGAATGTCGACGTCTACACCGACGACGGCGTCTGGCTGGCCCGAGGCGACATGGTCTACCGGGCCCATCAGGTTCTCGTGGAGTACGACGGCTGGCAGCACGAACGAGACGCCGTCCAACGTCAGCGAGACCATCTGCGGCGCGAAGCGCTCGAGGCCGCGGGGTGGACCGTCGTCGTCATCACGGCCGAAGATCTCAAGACTCCCGGAACGATCGGTCTTCGAGTGCGCCAAGCCCTTCGGCGCCGAACCCTCTCCTCGTCCCGAATTTTGCGGGCCGATGCACCATCCTCAGACCCGCAAGCGGGGCATCACCCCGCAAAATTCGGGGGTTAGTCCCGGGTGAGGCGGCGGTGGGTGACGCGGTGGGGGCGGGCGGCTTCGGGGCCGAGGCGCTCGATCTTGTTCTCCTCGTACGACGCGAAGTTGCCCTCGAACCAGAACCAGGCGCCTTCGTCGTCCTCGGTGCCCTCCCACGCCAGGATGTGGGTCGCGATGCGGTCGAGGAACCAACGATCGTGGGAGGTGACCACAGCACAGCCGGGGAAGTCCAGCAGCGCGTCCTCCAGCGACGACAACGTCTCGACGTCCAGATCGTTCGTCGGCTCGTCCAGCAGCAGCATGTTGCCACCCTGCTTGAGAGTCAACGCCAGGTTCAGTCGGTTGCGCTCACCGCCGGACAGCACGCCGGCCTTCTTCTGCTGGTCCGATCCCTTGAAGCCGAACGACGCCACGTAGGCCCGCGAGTTCATCTCGAAGTTCGCGACCTTGATGAAGTCGAGCCCGTCCGAGACGACCTCCCAGACGTTCTTGTCCGGATCGATACCCCCGCGACTCTGGTCGACGTAGCTGATCTTGACCGTCTGGCCGATCTCGAGCTCACCGGAATCGGGTTGTTCTGCACCCGTGATCATCCGGAACAGCGTCGTCTTGCCCACCCCGTTCGGGCCGACGATGCCGACGATGCCGGCGCGCGGCAGGGTGAAGCTGATGTTGTTCCACAGGATCCGGCCATCGAACCCCTTCGTCAGGTTCTTGGCGTTCAGGACGACGTCGCCCAGACGAGGACCGGCCGGGATGTTGATGTCGGCGGTGTCGATCTTGCGAGCCTTCTCGGCCTCGGCCGCCAGCTCCTCGTAACGCTGCAAGCGGGCCTTGGACTTGGCCTGACGCCCCTTGGCGTTCGAGCGCACCCACTCCAGCTCCTTCTCGAGCATCTTGGCGCGCTTGGCGTCCTTCTGACCCTCGATCTTGAGTCGTTCCCGCTTGCTCTCCAGGTACGTCGAGTAGTTGCCCTCGTACCCGTGGATCGAGCCGCGATCGACCTCGGCGATCCACTCGGCGACGTTGTCCAGGAAGTAGCGGTCGTGGGTCACGGCGAGCACGGCCCCCGGATACGACTTCAGGTGTCCCTCGAGCCACTGGACCGACTCGGCGTCCAGGTGGTTGGTGGGCTCGTCCAGCAGCAGCAGGTCCGGCTGCTGCAGGAGCAGCTTGCACATCGCCACACGGCGTCGCTCACCACCCGAGAGGTGGTCGACCAGCACGTCCGGCGGCGGGCAGCGCAAGGCGTCCATCGCCTGGTCGAGCCGCGAGTCGATGTCCCAAGCGTTGACCGAGTCCAGATAGGTCTGCAGCTCGCCGGTCTCGGCCATCAGAGCGTCCTGGTCGGCATCCGGTTCGGCCATCTCCATGTACGCGTCCTCGAGACGCTTCATCTTCGACTTGATGTCGCCGACGGCCTCCTCGACGTTCTCCAGGACGGTCTTGCCCTCCGTCAGCGGCGGCTCCTGCTGCAGCATGCCCACCGTGGCGTCGGGGTCGCGGATGATGTCGCCGTTGTTGGCGTGGTCCAGGCCGGCCATCAGCTTCAGCAGCGTCGACTTGCCCATGCCGTTGGGTCCGACGACACCGATCTTGGCCCCGTGCAGGAACGACAACGAGACGTTGTCGAGCACGACCTTGTCGCCGTGAGCCTTGCGAACATTGCGAAGTGTGAGGACGTAGTCAGCCATGGTGGTACCAGCCTATCGGCGCACCCTGGAGCCTCCGAGGCCAGGATCGAGCCGTCAGCCCAGCGCGACCAGGACGTTGTCGCGGTACCGCGAGTACGTCTGGAGCTCACTCGCCACCGGTCGGACGACCGATACGTCGACGACCCGTGCAATCACGTCACGAGCGGCGTCGTCGAGCGCGGCTGCGCGCCGAGCGGCGGCGGCCCGCGCGAACACCCGCGACAGCAGATCGACCACCACGCCGGCCACCACCGCTCCCCCGGCGACCCAGCCGGCCAGCGGCACGCCCAGGTACTGGGGGAACTCCGGCACGCGAGTCTCGACGTCAGCCCAACGCTCCAACCCGAGCGCTGCCAATCCGGCCAGCCCGGCGACGAAGGCCGGCAGCAGCAACCACTGCAGCGCCTGGGGCCCTCGGCTCCATCGCGGAATCCGGTCGGTTCGCACGGCGGGTTCGGCGTCGAGCGCTGCGGTCAGAGCCTGCGCCACGTCGTCGGTTGCCACAGCCCGGTGCAAGCCCAGACGCCAGCGGCTGCTGAGCTGACCGGCCGTGTCGTCCACGAAGTCGCGGACGGCGACCTCGACCGCCGGACCGGAGACGCTCGGCAGTTCGGGTGCGGTCAGGCCGGCCTTCGACCGCGCGAAGGGCGCGACGAGCGGCCACCGCGTGCGACGGACCGTGCGGCGCCGCACCGAGGTGCGCGTCGTGTCGACCACGTGGTGGAGACCGAGCTGATCGGCCAGGTTCTCCTCCAGCCGGCGCACGGCGGCCGGTCCCACCTTCGGCGTGGGTTCGACGCCGCCAGCCTGCGCGAGGTCAGCGGCAGCGTCCGCCACGTCGGCGGCGAGCCGAGCCTTCGCGGTCGACTTGGCCCGGATCCGCGCGGCGAGCTCACGGCGCAGATCCTCCAGACCGTCGCCTCTGGTGGCCGACACGGCCAGCACCTGGACGTCGGGTAGCCCGTCTGCCTCGATGAGCCTCTTGACGTCCGCGATCGTCGCGTCGCGACTCTCCGCAGGGATGCGGTCGATCTGGTTGAGCACGACGAGCGTCACGGCGCCGTACGTCGCCATCGGCCGGATGTAGCGCTCGTGAATGGCCGCGTCGGCGTACTTCTGCGGATCGAGCACCCAGATCAACAGGTCGGAGTACGTGACGAGCCGGTCCATCTCGACGTGGTGCGAGACCTCCGTGGAGTCGTGGTCGGGCAGGTCCAGCAGGATCAAGCCCTCCAGCGACGTGTCCTCGGCCCGCTCCAACATCCCCATGCGCGACACCTGGTGCCGCGGAGCGATGCCCATCCAGGTCAACAGCTCGGCCGCGCCGTCGGGGCCCCACGCGCAGGCCAGTGCCCACGACGTCGTGGGACGGCGCACGCCGACACCGGCCAGCTCCATGTCGGTCAGGGCGTTGAACAACGACGACTTGCCCGAGCCGGTCGCTCCGGCCAGCGCGACGATCGTGTGCTCGCCGGACAAGGTGAGGCGCTGTGCCGCGCGTTCGAGCAGCCCGTCGACCGCTGCTGCCACGTCCTCGTCGACGCGCCCGCGCGCGGCGTCGACCGCAGCGCCGAGGGCGTCCAACCGGCGCCCGAGCGCATCACGCATCTGGGCCGGTGCGGTCGGCGATCCGGACGCGGTCATGGCGCGATCTCTCCGTTGATGAAGTCGGTGTGGCGAGCGTATTCGGCCGCCCGCGCAGCATCGCGCAGGGCGTCTTGTTGCGCGAGGATCGTGTCGACCCCCGGAGCCAACCGCATCAGTCGACGCCGTTCGGCCTCCAACAGATCGTGCGCGCCACCGCGCAGCGTGCTCACCGAGTGGTCCACCAGCGAGCGTGCGGCATCGACTCCGACGGCTTGATCGAGGACGCGCCGGGACAGGTGGTTCGACGCCGTGGTGCTGGAGCCGGCGACGAGTGTTGCCATGGCGGCGCACGCGACCAGTGCGTTGGGATCGACACCCGCGTCGTCGGCCGCCGCGATGCGTTCGACCAGGTCGACGGCCCATGCGTCGCCGAACTCGTCCGTCGCGGCCCGGATGTCCGCGCTGATGCGGTCGGCACCGGGCGAGCGGTGCAGGATGCTGCGCCCGTGCGCCGAGGACGCCCATCGTTCCGTCGCATCGTGAACGGCCCGGTCGATCTGCGACACGACGAGCGACTTGATCGCGGACGCGACGGACTCGACCAGGACGAAAGAGCCCGGCAGAGCGGAGGTTCTGCCACCGCCCTCGACGTCGACGATGCGCTCGAGTCCGTCGGAGACCAGGGTGGTCCAGCGCGACTCGACCTCCCCGCCGACCAGTGAGCCGTCGACCAACCGCCGTTGCAGGTTCTCTTCGGCAGCATCGAAGATCGATGCCGTCGGGTCGGCCAGTGATCGAGCGATCTCGAGCTGCGACTCGACCGCGTCGGCGACGTCGTGGGCCCGGAAGACCAGGTGTCGCACCGCTCCGTCCAGGGTGCGTCCGATGACGTGACGACGATCGGCCGGGTTCGCGGCGAGGTCGCGCAACCAGCCGGAGATCGGCGCCACGGCTTCGGGCTTGAGCAGACCGGTGTAGGTCAACGCGCCTTCAGGAACGGTGAAGAGCGGCGAGTCGGCCAACCCACGGGCCGTCATCATGCGCGCCAGGTGCCCGCGCACCTCTTCGACCGCCTCGGGTGCCGTGCGGTCCAGGACCACGGCCAGCGACGTCGAACGCTCTGCCGCGCGCTTTAAGTAGGACCACGGAACCTGATCGGCGTACCGGGCCGCTGACGTGACGAACAGCCACAGATCCGCCGCCGCCAACAGCTGGGTGGCGAGCTCACGGTTGATCTGGTCGACCGAGTCGACGTCCGGTGCGTCGAGAAGGGCCAGACCCGATGGGATCGACGTCGTGGTGACGAGCCTCAATCCGTAACCGTCCGGGGCGTCCGGATCTCCCAGACGCGGCAGGTCGGGCAGGATCCGATCGCGCGAGAACCACTCCACGTCGTCCGGATGGTGGACCAGGACAGGTGACCTCGTCGTCGGCCGCAGCACGCCGGCCTCGGTGACGGGAGCCCCGACGATCGAGTTGACCAGCGTCGACTTGCCGGCACCGGTCGAACCGCCGACGACGGTCAGCAGCGGCGCGTCGAGCTGGACCAGCCGTGGCAGCACGTAGTCCGACAGCTGATCGGCCACCTCGTCGCGCGTTGCCCTGGCCTGTTCGGCATCATCAGTGGCGTAGTCGAGCGAGATCGCCTGGACCGCCGCGAGCAGCTCGCCCAGTGCCGCCAGGAGCTCGGCCGACACATGCGTCTTGGTCATGCCGTCCTTCCCCTGGAACACCCGGTCGTCTCGAACTACCAGGGTAGTGGACCACCGGGGTCCGCACGGCACGGTGTGTCGAGGTCAGGCAGGGTAGGACGCGAGCGCAGGTGGCAGCCGGACACCCGGACGCAGCGCGTACATCTGATCGAGCAGTGCATAGGTGCGCTCGACGCCGTTCGGGACACGCTGCCCGCGCATGACGCGATCGTGCAGGAACGCCATCTCCGTGGCCACCTGCTGATAGCGACGGACGACCTGTCCGGCGACCTTGCCGTACTCGCGGGCCGCGTAGCGGCGAGCGGCCCGGCGGTGACTGAACCGCGACAGGTACGGGATCTCGGCCGGGTGGATCCAGCCACGCTGTGCCACGTAGACCAGTGATTCCTCGAGCGTTCTGACCTGACGCAGACGGACGATGATCGCGATGGTCGCCACGATGACCAGCACCGCGCCGAGCGCCAGGTACACCAGGACGAAGCCGACGCCTTCGCCATAGCTGAGCGACCCGTTCCACAGCAGGTGCAGTCCCATGCTGATCGCCAGACCGGCGGCGACGATCGGCACCTTGGCCCACCACGATCGACGCGTGACGGCGAAGCCGACCGCGATGCCGACCGCCGACGTGAACAGCGGGTGGGCGAACGGGCTGAACACCCCACGGACGACGAAGGTGGCCGTGGCGCCTCCCGCACCGTCCAGGTAGATCTCGCCGTCGGCACCTGCGTAGCTGAACGCGTAGTAACCGATGTTCTCGACGAACGCGAAGCCGACGCCGACGAGTCCGGCGACGATCAGCCCGTCGAGCGGTCCGTCGATGATGCGCCGCCGGCGCAGGAAGAGCGCCAGCAGGAACAGCCCCTTGGCCGGTTCCTCGGTGATCGGTGCGATGAAGGTGGCCATCTCGGCGTCGGTGAGGTCCCACGTCGAGCTGATCCACAGCTGCAACGCGATGGCGATGCCGACCGCGACCACGCCGCCCCAGA
>DATMSF010000212.1:0-6766 GCA_035565535.1 Aeromicrobium sp. | reverse complement strand
GAGCAGTCAGCAGCTCGAATCCCTCGCGCGGGTCGATCCCGGCCGGGAGTGTCAGCAGCTCTGACGACATCACCTCGCGCACCTGGGCGAAGCGATCGATCTCGGCTCCGTCGTGCTCGGTCACGACGCCGACCGGACGGTCCCCGTCGACGACCACGACCGCCCGATGTGACCGCTTGGGCAACAGGCTCATCGCCTCGCCGATGGTCGTCGTCGGGGTGACGGTCACGGGTGTGTCGTAGACGGTGTGCGCTGACTTGATCTGCCGCACGGTCGTCTCGACGACGTCGAGCGGGATGTCCTGCGGCAAGATCGCGACGCCCCCACGGCGCGCGATGGTCTCGGCCATGCGACGCCCCGAGATCGCCGTCATGTTGGCCACGACGACAGGAAGCGTCGTCCCGGTGCCGTCGGCGGTCGACAGGTCCACGTCGAAGCGACTGGTGACGTCGGAGCGGTTGGGCACCATGAACACGTCGTTGTACGTCAGGTCATGGGCAGGACGCAGATCGTTGAGGAACTTCACCCGATCAGTCTAGGGAGGACCCTCACGGCGCAGCCGGTGAGAACTTGGGGATCCGCAGCACGACCTTGGTGCCGAAACCGGGCGCGGTCTCGACGGCGAGGCCGTGCTGCGGGCCGTACACGGTCCGCAGTCGCTCGTCGATGTTGGCCAGGCCCACCGAGTCGCTCGTCGATCGACCGGCCAGGACGGCGCGAATCCGCTCGGGGTCCGCGCCGGCCCCGTCGTCCTCGATCGAGATCAGGCACTCACTGCCTGCATCCGACGCCTCCACCACGACCGTGCCTCGACCGGACGCCCCCTCGACGCCGTGACGAACGGCGTTCTCGACCAACGGTTGCACCGAGAGGAACGGCAGTCGCACGCTCAGCACCTCCGGGGCGATCCGGGTGCGAACCTGCAGGCGGTCGCCGAAGCGCGCCTTCTCCAACGTCAGGTACTGCTCGATCGACCGCAGCTCCTCGGCCAGCGTCGTGAACTCACCGTGGCGGCGGAACGAGTAGCGAGTGAAGTCGGCGAACTCGAGCAGCAGCTCGCGGGCACGTTCGGGCTCGGTGCGGACGAACGTCGCGATGGCCGCGAGGGAGTTGTAGATGAAGTGCGGCGAGATCTGTGCGCGGAGGGCGCGCAGCTCTGCTTCCATCAGCGCAGTACGGGAGACCTCCAGCTCGGCCAGCTCGAGCTGGCTCGACATCCAGCTCGCGACCTCGGTCGTGGCTCGGACGAGGCCGGCGGAGGCTTCCTCCGAGTGCACCAGCAGGCTGCCGATCACGCTGCCGTCGACGGCCAGCGGGGCGACGACGGTGTGATCGGATGCCTGCGTGGTCCCGGTGCGCAGGACCGAGGCCAGCAGCTGTTGAGCGTCGTCGTACCGCGCGGATCCACCCCAGGCCAGTGGGCCGGCGGTGTCCGTGATGGCGACGGTGTACGGACCGAGCAGTGCACGAACGTGTGGCAGGGCGGCCGCAGCGCTGTCGACGGTCAGGCCGGCTCGCAGGGCAGGTGAGGCCAGCGAAGCGGTGTGCAGCGTCGCGTAGGTCGCGCGATCCTCGGCAGTGCCCAGGGAGCGTCGGTGACTGAGCAGCCACCACCGAGCGCCGGCAGCGCACAGGATGAGTGCCAGCGCACTGAGGACGATGACGGCCGGGCCTGGCATGGCGACCTATCGCAGGTCGAACAGCGTGGTGTCGGTGACGACGTCGTCGTCGGGCAGCTGCGACTTGTCGACCTGTGCTCGCACGTACTGCGTCCGGTGGCGCAACCGCAAGGTGCCGGTCTGCTGGGCGCTCTCGGCGAACAGCTCACGCACGTGCGCCAGGGCGTCGTCACCGAACGACGCACCGGCCAACGAACGAGCGAATGTGATCGTGGACGGCAGGTCCAGCTCGACCCAGTCGGCGATCTCCTTGGTCTCCGGGTCGAGGAACAATCCGGTCGACGTCACGGTCTCGTCGCGGTCGGCGGCCGCCGGGTCGGCGTTCGTCAACGTCAGCAGACGTCGTACCCAGGGAATCGTGTCGTCGTAGGTGCGTGACACGGTCGCGACGCGACCGTGCGGACGAAGGACACGAGCGATGCCTGCCGTCTGTATCGCCGTCAGGTGCAGCGACGGGCACACGACCACGTCGAACGAGCTCGCGATGAACGGCAGGTGGTCGACCGTCCCGCAGACGTAGGAGACCTCGGCATCGGATCGGCGTCGCGATTCCTCGCTGAGCACCACGACCTCGTGGCCCTGCTCGCTGAAGCGGTAGGCCAGCTCGCGGTCCCCGACGTGGAGGACCTCTGCCAGTCGGTTGTCGGCCAGCCAGTTGAAGGCGCGCGAGCTCGAATCGTTCGTTGCGTCCACAGTCCGAGACTACTCCGAGCGTCGCGCGCGTTCGGTGCAGTCGGACGTGCCACACTTCGGTCGGACGACGACGGGTCTGCCGCGTCGGAGGCGGAAGGTTGAACCAGATGGCCCAGGCACTCGATGCCGTGACGCAGCGACGCCTGTTGCCGTCGATCCAGGGGTTGCGCGGCATCGCCGTCCTCCTGGTCGTGCTGTATCACGCGGACCTGCCGATCGGCGCCGGTTACGTCGGGGTCGACGTGTTCTTCGTGATCTCCGGATTCGTCATCACCCGGCTGGTGCTGAACCGATCGGAGCACACCGACCGCCTCGGCCTGAAATCCTTCTGGGCGGCGCGCGTTCGACGCCTGGCACCGGCGCTGGCCGTCGCGATCGTGCTGACCCTGGTGCTGAGCGTGCCGTTCAGCAGTCCTGCAGGATCGCAGTCCGACGTCGCGACGACGGGCATCGCGAGCATCTTCTGGGTCGCCAATGCGGTGCTGGCGGTTCTGACGTTGGGCTACTTCGCCGACGGCGCGGAGCAGAACCCGCTGCTGCACATGTGGTCGTTGGCGGTCGAGGAGCAGTTCTACCTGGTCTTCCCGTTGATCGTGGTGGCGATGCTGTGGTGGGTACGGCGTCGCGGCACCGACCGCATCCGTCTGTTCGCCGTCGTGATCGCGGCGCTCAGCGTGCTGTCGCTGGTGGTCTCGATCGCGCTGACGTACGCCGACCTGTCGATCGGGGTCGGCCCCACGTTGGCCTTCTACTCCCCGATGTCGAGGGCGTGGGAGTTCGGTGCCGGCGCACTCGTGGCGCTGGCGGTGCACCGGCACGCCGTGCGCGGGGTGCCGGCACTGGCGGCAGGCGGCTTCGTCCTGTTGGCGCTGGGCCTGGTCGTCATCGACGACCCCTCGGTCTTCCCCGGATACATCGCTGTCGTCCCGGTGCTCGGCTCGGCGATGTTGTGCGCCGCCGCCAGCTCTGACAGCGAACGGGTGCTGTCGGTCAGACCGTTGGTGTGGATCGGTGACCGCTCGTACGGCTGGTACCTGTTCCACTGGCCGCTGATCGTGCTGATCGGCACCTATGTGACCGACGCGGTCGCTGCCGTGCTGGGTCTGCTGATCGCCGACTGGAGCCTGCGGGCGCTGGAGGATCCGATCCGGCACCGACGCAAGCTCGGCGGGCTCTCGGCCCCGAAGTTGTGGCTGACCTGCAGCGCCCCGGTGGTCGTGGGCTGTGTCCTGCTGATGTTCGCCGGCTCGCAGTACTGGTGGAACGGCTCGATCGAGCAGTTCGCTCACGGCGTGTCACGTGGCGAGCACCCGGTCCAGGCCGAGTGCCAGTCCGTCACACCGCTGACCGAGCGGGACATGTCGGCGTGCACGTTCGGACCCGATGACGACCCGGACCCGATGATCCTCATTGGCGACTCCAACGGCGGGATGTACGCCGACATGGTCGCCGAGGCAGCCGAGCAGACGGGGCGGCGCGTCACGATCGCGACGATCCCGTCGTGCCAGGTCGACGACGTGGCGATGAGCCGCAAGGGTGTGCGGCCGAACTTCCTGATCGACTGCCTCGGGCGCTACGACGACACCTTGGCCTGGCTGGCCGAGCAGCCCCCGTCGACGGTGCTCGTGGCGTCGGGAGCGGCGACCCCGGACCTGACCAACTTCGTGCTGCTGGACGCCGACGGCACCGTCTACGAGGACGGTGAGGCCAAGCAGGCGGCCCTGCAGGCCAGCCTTGAACGGTCCTACGACGCGATCGGGCGACTCGGACACCAGGTCGTGGCGATCGAGCTGGCGCCGCAGTGGAAGGAACCGGACAACACCGGCTGGACGCCACGCGACTGCAGCGTGATCGACGTGCTCATCGATGCCGAGACGTGCGAACGACACCTGGATCGCGCGTCGATGGACGCACAGCAGCAGCGCACGCTCGCAGCTGCCCGCTCCGCTGCTGACGCCACCGGTACACAGGTGCTGGCCGTGCGTGACGTGCTGTGCCCCGACGACATGTGCGGGACGACGATCGACGGGACCTGGATCTACAGCGACAGCGCTCACCTGACCCCTGTCGGCGCGAACCTGCTGGCCGACCGGTTCGTCGACCTCATGTCGCAGCGCTGAGGATCTCCTCGAACCGATCGGTTACTCGCACGACGTCGAACTTGCGCTCGGCGACGTTGCGTGCACGTCGCCCGATGTCTTCGATCGCTCGTGCGTCCAGCTGTCGTACCCAGGCGACGGCGGTGTCGACTCCCGCGACGTCGGGAGTGCCGACCGCGCCACCGGCCTCGGTGATGTCGACCGCAGCCGGGTTGTCCGCCGGCATCAGACCGAGTATCGGCCTACCTGCTGCCATGTAGGACAGCACCTTGCTGGGGATCGAGAACCGCGTGGCGTCAGGTTCTAGGAGCGCGACGAGAACGTCAGCCGATCCCAGCACCTGTGGAAGGGCGTCGGCAGGTTGGAAGTCGACGACCGTGATGTCAGGATCGGCGTCGCGCAGGTCGTCGGCCGCTTCACCTTCGGAGACCACCGTCAGCTGTGCCGCGACACCGTTCTCGCGCAGGCGACGCATCAGCTCGACCAACAGGCCGGGGTTGTGCTTGCGGCCCAGGTTGCCGGCGTACAGCAGGCGCAGCCCGCCATCGGGTCGGAACAAGGCGGCTGCTCGATGATTGTCGCGATCCTGCGGCATGATGTCATCCAGCGGCGCCCAGTTCGGGATCACCGACACCCGCTCGGAGGCGACTTGCCAACCCGCGTAAGCCTCGGTGAACGCCTCGCCGATCGCGACGACGTGCATCGCGCGGACGGCCAGATACGCCTCCATGCGATCGAGGATCCGCGACCCGACCGTCGCGATGGGTCCAGGAAGGCGGGAGTGCAGCTCATCGCTCATGGCGGCACTGTGGATGTCCTGGTGCCAAAACACCCAGGGCACATCATGGCGGCGGGCCCAACGGGCGATTCGATGAGTGGCCAGCAAGGGGATGTTGCACGAGATGTAGGCGTCGAACTTGCCGTCGCGCAAGTGGTCGATCGCAGCCGACGCGTACGCCCGCTCCCAGGTCAGTCGGCCGACGAAGGCGTTCCTCTCGAACGGTCGGTCGACCGCGATGCGGTCGAAGCGCAAGTTGGGTGTATCGCTCGACAGATCGCCCTTGCCGCCAACGTACTCGGCGGCCGATGCGTGAACGACTTGGTGACCGCGCTCGGCGAGTCGGCGGGCCAGCTCGGCCTGGAACGGATGACCGGCGAAGTCGTGGAGACAGATCCGCATCGTGATCAGTAGCGTGACTTGATCTGGTCGTGGATCCACCCGTACGTGCGCTCCAGCCCGTCGTGCAGCGAGATCGACGGTTCCCACCCGTAGATCTCGCGGAACATGGTGTTGTCGCTGTTGCGGCCGCGCACCCCTTGTGGTGCCGACAGGTCGTGCTTCTTCTCGACCTTGATGCCCGCGATGTCCTCCAGGATGCCGATCATCTGGTTGATCGTCACCAGCTCGGCCGAGCCGAGGTTGACCGGCTCGACGTTGTCACCGGCGAGGATCTCCTGCGTCCCTCGCACGCAGTCGTCGATGTACATGAAGCTGCGGCTCTGCTCGCCGTCACCCCACACCTCGATCGTGTGGTCACCGCTGAGCTTCGCGTGGGCGATCTTGCGGCTCAGCGCGGCCGGAGCCTTCTCGCGGCCACCCTCGAACGTCCCGTCGGGACCGTAGACGTTGTGATAGCGAGCGACGCGTGTCTCCAGGCCGTAGTCCTCGCGGAAGTGTCGAGCCATCCGCTCGCTGAACAGCTTCTCCCAGCCGTAGCCGTCCTCGGGATCGGCGGGGTAGGCATCGGACTCCTTCAGCGCCGTCACGTTTGGATCGGTCTGCTTGTCGCCGGCATACACGCAGGCCGAGCTGCTGTAAAAGAAACGCTTGGTCCCGGCGTCGCGGGCCGCGACCAGCATGTTGGTGCTGGTCAGCACCGACAGCATGCATTCGGCCTTGTTGTTCTCGATGAACCCCATGCCACCCATGTCGGCTGCCAGGTTGTAGATCTCCTCGCTGCCCTCGGCGAACGTGTGCGCCTGACGGGCGTCGGAGCAGTCGCCGACGACGTTCTCGGCCGCGTCGTGAACTTGATACCACTCCGGGAGCGGCTTGACATCGACCGCGCGAACGCTCTTGCCCTGTTTGAGCAGGTCGGCCACGAGATGTCCGCCGATGAATCCACCTGCACCAGTCACGACCACCGTCACGGCCGAATCACCTTCTGTTCCTTCGTCGCAGTTGAGTCGATCGCCTCGCACAGTACCCTGACGGGTCCGTGCGTGGCGGCACGTGGTCCAACGAGCGAGTAGCTGTCTCGATACGCTGAAGCGGTGTCGCCCGATCCGGATCCG
>DATMSF010000211.1:0-2346 GCA_035565535.1 Aeromicrobium sp. | reverse complement strand
GTCGAAAACCAGTCCTTTGTACTTCTTGTTCGGCGCGACCACGGTCGTGGACTCGATGCCCGAGGCCTTGAGCGCGTCGATCACGTTCTTGCCCAGGGTGCTGCCCGCGGCGGAGCCGACCAGGACGGTGCCCTTGACCAGCGGGTCTCCTGCTGAGTAGCGCTCCAGGTACGGAGGGTTGGGCAGGCCCAGGTTCTTGACCAGGAACTTGCCGATCGGGTTGTGGGCGAAGGACTGGTAGTTGTCCGACACGGTGTGTCCTAACTCTCGCATACCATCGGTATCTGAAATCTGTTCTTGACTGTAGCCTCGTGATCAGTATCTGGTCCACCGGACCGCGACGAGGCGTACGTCACGTCGCGCACGGGTACCGACACCAGAGTTGCCGATCAACCCCGGGCTGAGCAATCAGCCTCGAACAGGAGCATGAGCCATGGCCGGAGAGACCGCCAAGAAGGCACCTGCCAAGAAGACCGTCGCTGCGAAGAAGGCAGCTGCTGCAACCACGAGCACTGGTACCGGCGCAGAACCCGCAGGCGTGCGCCGCGTCGCCGTCATCGGTGGCAACCGCATTCCGTTCGCACGCAGCAACACCGTCTACACCGACGTCTCGAACCAGGACATGTTGACCGCGGCACTCGACGGGTTGGTGGAGCGCTTCGGCCTGGAGGGCGAGCGGGTCGGCGAGGTCGTCGCCGGCGCCGTGCTCAAGCACAGCCGCGACTTCAACCTCACCCGCGAGACCGTGCTCGGTTCGAAGTTGTCGCCCGACACGCCCGCCACCGACATCCAGCAGGCCTGCGGGACGGGCCTGCAGGCGGCGATCCAGGTGGCGAACAAGATCGCGCTGGGCAAGATCGAGACCGGGATCGCCGGTGGCACCGACACGACATCCGACGCGCCCTTGGCCGTCAACGACAAGTTGCGCAAGATCCTGATCGAGGCCAACCAGCTCAGCGCCAAGGGCGACAAGAAGGGCCTGGTCAAGCTGCTGACGAAGATCCGCCCGGGCTACCTGGCGCCGGACCAGCCGCGCAACGCAGAACCGCGCACCGGCCTGTCGATGGGTGACCACCAGGCCATCACGACCCACGAGTGGGGCATCACCCGCGAGGCACAGGACGAGCTGGCGGCCCGCTCGCACCAGAACCTCGCGAAGTCCTGGGACGAGGGCTGGCAGGACGACCTGGTCACGCCGTTCAACGGTGTCGACAAGGACAACCATCTGCGTCCGGACTCCACGGTGGACAAGCTCGCCAAGCTCAAGCCCGTGTTCGGCAAGAACCTGGGAGACGAGGCCACCATGACGGCGGGCAACTCCACCCCGTTGTCGGACGGCGCCTCGGTGGCGTTGCTCGCCTCCGAGGAGGAGGCCGAGCGTCGCGGCTGGACGGTTCAGGCGTACTTCGTCGACTACGAGACGGCTGCCGTCGACTACGTGACCGGCGGCGAGGGCCTGCTGATGGCCCCGGCGTATGCCGTGCCGCGCATGCTGGCTCGCAACGGACTGACACTGCAGGACTTCGACTTCTACGAGATCCACGAGGCGTTCGCCGGCCAGGTGCTGTCGACTCTTGCTGCGTGGGAGTCGGCCGACTTCTGCAAGACCAAGCTGGGGCTGGACAAGCCGCTGGGATCGATCGATCGCGACAAGCTCAACGTCAAGGGCTCCTCACTGGCCGCGGCACACCCGTTCGCCGCGACCGGCGCCCGGATCATCGCCAACGCCGCGAAGCTGCTCCACGAGGCCGGATCATCGGGTCAGGGCACCAAGCGCGCGCTGATCTCGATCTGTGCAGCCGGGGGGCAGGGCGTCGTCGCCATCCTGGAGAGCTGAGGCACTCCCGGGGCACTTCGGCGGGCGACGCCAGAACAGCACAGCGTCGTCGCCATCGGGAGAGCTGAGGCACTCCGGGCACTTCGGCAGCGGACCGAGCGGACCTGACCCGGTCGTTGAGGTGGCCGTCGACTCGATCGACGGCCGCATCAATGTCTGCGGGCCTGTCCGATGACGGACCGGCGTGCGTAGCGCTTGATCTCGGCGGCTGACCGCTCGTTGACGACGCGGTCGACCGCCGGCCCCGAACCGGTCGAGCGCACCGACCACTGCAACGCCGCCAGGCTCACCATGCCCAGGGCCTGCGTGTAGTACAGGTTCGACAACAGCACGGGGTCCGGAACGTCGAACGTGCCGTCGGCGTTGCCGCTCTCCAGCGCCGCGACAGCAGGTTCCAGGCACAGCAGCATCGCTTCTCCCAGTCGCAGGAGGGTGGGCTCTCCGACCTCGTCCATCAGTTGGTGACCGGGTCGACGCACCAGGGCGAGCGCGCAGTCGACGAAGGCTGG
>DATMSF010000210.1:0-1902 GCA_035565535.1 Aeromicrobium sp. | reverse complement strand
GAATCCCAGGCTCGACGCCACGAACGCCTGGTCGAACGCCGTCTCGGACTCGGTGCCCGGCGACAGCACGACGACCCGGGGGTTGGGCCGGCTCTCCGGCGCGGCCTCGATCAGCGTCGCCCGCAGCGCCTGGAAGAACGGCGCGATGCGGTGCAGACTGGCGCGTCGATACAGGTCGGGCAGCACGCGCGAGATGACGCGACGGTTCTCCATCGCATAGCCGATGCCCGACGGGGCTTGAGCACGGTCAGCCATGACGACCCACTCCCCGTCCGCGTTGCGGCCCAGATCGGTGGCCGTGACGAGCAGCGGCCGAGCGGTGCGGGCCGATCGACGTGCGGCGACGCGCAGGAAGCCCGAGTGACCGAAGACCGCCTGCGGTGGCAGCAAGCCGGACGACAACAACCGCTGCGGGCCGTACAGGTCCACCGCTATCGCGTTGAGAAGCTCGGCACGCTGGGCCAGACCGGTCTCCAGCGCCGCCCACTCCTCAGCCGAGAAGATCAACGGAATGGGGTCCAGCCGCCACGCCTCGACGCCGTCGTCGACCGTGCCAGCCGGACGGTACGTGACACCGTCGTCGGCCAGGAAGCGCTCGACCTCGGCTCCGACGCGCGCCAGCTCGGACCTGGTGACCTGGACCGCGCGTTCCCCCAGTCCGGTCCAGCCCGCCCGCAGCGCTCCGTCATCGCCCACGACCTCGTCGTACCGCGGTCCCGACGAGGACAGCTGCGGTTGGTTGAGCCCGGCCGCGTAGTCGCGCAGTGCGGTCACGACGAGCCGATCAGGTGGCGGGAACCATCGTGTACATCACCAGCCACGCCAGCGGCGCGACGGCGATGAGCGAGTCCAGCCGGTCCATCAGCCCACCGTGCCCGGGGAGCAGCTGGCTCATGTCCTTGATGCCGAGGTCTCGCTTGATCAACGACTCGAACAGGTCCCCCAGCGTGCCCATCACGACACCGACGACGCCCAGCGCGACGCCGGCCCACCAGGGCCCGTCGAGCGCCAGGACGACGACCGCGATGCTCCCACCGATCGCGCCGATGAAGGACCCGACCAGGCCCTCCCAGGACTTCTTGGGGCTGATGGTCGGCGCCATCGGGTGCCGCCCGAACAGCACGCCGGCGATGTACCCGCCGGTGTCGGACGCCACCGCCGCCACGATGAACGCGACGATGCGCCACGGCCCGTCGGACTCGACGAGCATCAGGCAGACGAAGACGCCCATCAGGTACAGGTAGGACAGCCCGAAGATCCCCGCCGTGGCGTCGCGGACGAACCCGTCGGGGCCTTCGGACAGGCGCCACACCAGGATGCCGATCACGGTCAGCGCCATCGCGACCGAGGCGCTGCCCAGTCCGTCCTCGGCGTAGTACGCCGAGACCAGCATGACGATCCCGCCCATCGCGACCGGCACGATCGGCAGGCGGATCCCGGCTGTGCCGATCGCCCGGGTCAGCTCCCACAGACCCACCGTGAGCGCGAGCACGATGACCCCGAGGAACACGTCCTTGACCAGGAACAACGACGCGAGCACGCCTGCGACCAGCACCACGCCGACGGCGATGGCAGCCGGCAGGTCACGACCGGCTCGACTCTTCTTGGGCTCTTCGCCCGAGGATCCCTCCGGGGAGACGGTCGCGGTCCCGTCAGACCTCAAGGAGCTCGGCTTCCTTGTTCTTGAGCATCTCGTCGACCTGGTCGACGTGCTTCTTGGTCAGCGCGTCGAGGCGCTTCTCGGCCCCGGTGTTGTCGTCCTTGCTGATCTCGGAGTCCTTCTCGGCGCGATCGAACGCCTGCTTGGCCGAGCGACGCAGGTTGCGCACCGCGATACGTCCCTCTTCGGCCTTGGACCGGGCCAGCTTGATGTACTCCTTGCGGCGGTCCTCGGTCAGCTCG
>DATMSF010000209.1:0-14891 GCA_035565535.1 Aeromicrobium sp. | reverse complement strand
CGGTGTACTTTCCCGGCGGCGAGGCCGAGCCTGTCCCGTGGCGAGTCCTGATCCAGGCCGGACGCACTGATCCGGCCGCCGCCCGGCCGAGTGACAGCGTGGAGTACGAGCAGGTGTTCTTCGACGCCTACGAGGACGTCTTCACCACGCTGCTGGCCGGCGGCACGATCGACTGAGTCCGCTCGTCGGCCGGGGGAGCCGCGGGGACGTCAGCGCCAGCCGAGGCCCGGAGCCACGTGCGTCAGGATGCTCTCCAGCACGTGGACGTTGTAGTCGACCCCCAGCTGGTTGGGGACCGTCAGCAACAACGTGTCAGCCGCGGCGATCGCCTCGTCCTCGCGCAGCTGCTCGATCAACGTGTCCGGCTCGGCTGCGTAGGACCGGCCGAACACGGCGCGGTAGTTGTCGATCTGGCCGAACTGGTCGTCGCCGTCTCGATCGAAGCCGAAGTAGGCGCGGTCCTGGTCGTTGACCAGGGCGAAGATGCTGCGGCTGACCGACACGCGGGGCTCACGCTCGTGACCGGCTTCCTTCCACGCCTCGCGGAAGACCTCGATCTGCTTGCGCTGCTGGACGTGGAACGGTTCACCGGACTCGTCCTCCTTGAGCGTCGAGCTCATCAGGTGCATGCCCCGCTCGGCCGCCCAGCGCGCAGTGGCGTCGGAGCCGGCACCCCACCAGATGCGGTCACGCAGGCCCTCCGAGTGCGGCTCGATCCGCAGCAAGCCCGGTGGGTTGGGGAACATCGGTCGCGGACTCGGCTCGGCGAAGCCCTCACCCTTGAGGACCTCGAGCAGCACCTCGGCGTGCGTGCGGCCCATCTGCGCGCCCGTCGGGTCGTCCTCGCCGGGGTCGAAACCGAAGTAACGGAACCCGTCGACGACCTGTTCGGGTGATCCGCGGCTGATGCCCAGCTGCAGGCGACCGCCGGCGATCAGGTCGGCGGCTCCGGCGTCCTCGGCCATGTAGAGGGGGTTCTCGTACCGCATGTCGATGACGCCCGTGCCGAGCTCGATGCGGGACGTCTTGGCGCCGGCGGCTGCCAGCAGCGGGAACGGCGAAGCAAGCTGACGAGCGAAGTGGTGGACGCGGAAGTACGCGCCGTCGGCGCCGATCTCCTCGGCGGCGACCGCGAGGTCGATCGACTGGTTCAGCACGTCCGACGCGGTCCGCGCCTGCGACGTGGGGTGCGGCGTCCAGTGCCCGAACGAGAGAAAGCCGATCTTCTTCATGGCCGGTTCAACGTCCGGCAGCGCGCGGGGATTCCGTCGCTGACCCGGCGCCGGGCCGGCCGAACCCTTTCGGGTCTGTCCGCGTGCCCGACGCGATGCACGGCCCTGACCCGTCATGATTGAGACATGATCACAGTCCAGAACCTCACGAAGACGTACGGACAGTTCCGTGCCGTCGACGATGTGTCGTTCGTGTGCCAGCCGGGCAAGGTCACCGGCTTCCTCGGCCCGAACGGTGCAGGCAAGTCGACGACGATGCGCATCATGACCGGCTTGACCCCGCCGACCGCGGGTGACGTCAGGATCGACGGTGCGCACTACCAAGACATCCCCAACCCGGGTCGGCACGTCGGCGTGCTGCTCGATGCCTCAGCCCAGCACGCCGGCCGCACGGGCCGCGAGATCCTCACGTTGTCGGCGCTCACGATGGGCCTGCCCCTGTCGCGCGTCGACGAGATGCTCGAGCTGGTCAGCCTGACCAAGGAGGAGTCGAAGCGGCGCGTCAAGAACTACTCGCTCGGCATGCGTCAGCGCCTCGGCATCGCCAACGCGCTGCTGGGGGACCCGAAGGTGCTGATCCTGGACGAACCGGCCAACGGTCTCGATCCGGCGGGCATCCACTGGATGCGAAGTCTGCTGCGCCACTACGCCGATCGCGGTGGAACGGTGCTGTTGTCGTCCCACCTGCTGCACGAGATCGAGATCATCGCCGACGAGATCATCGTGATCGGACACGGCCGGATCGTCGCCGAGGGGACCAAGGAGTCGCTCCTGCAGTCGGTCGGCACGTACGTGGCCGCCGCGGACAACCACCAGCTCGCCGAGGCCCTGCGCGCAGCAGGTCAGGTGCCGGCAGCCTCTGGTGACGGGCTGAACGTCGAGGGCGATCCGGCCACGATCGGTCAGATCGCCCTGGCCGCAGGCATCGCGCTGGTCGAGCTCCGACCGTCCGGCAGTGCCGGGCTGGAGGAGATGTTCTTGCAGCTGACGTCGGAGACACAGCGCGACCTGGTCGCGTCCACCCCAGGAGGTGCGGCATGAGCGCCACGACATCGCACGCGGCGGCCCCGACCCGCGGTTCGGGCATCCCGTTCGGCCGTCACGTCAGGGTCGAGCTGCGCAAGATGATCGACACGCGAGCCGGCGCCTGGCTCCTGGGCATCACGGCCGGACTGGTCGTCCTCGCGGCGGCGATCGCGCTGATCGTCGTCATGTTCGACGACAACGCGCGACTGACCGCCGACGCGCTGTCGCAGATCATGGCCGGCATGCTGTCCGTGCTGTTGCCGGTGATCGCGATCACGGCGGTGACGGGCGAGTGGGGCCAACGCACCGTGTTGACCACGTTCGCCTTGGAGCCCCACCGCGGCCGAGTGATCGGCGCGAAGTACGTGTCGGTCCTGATCCTGGCGTTAGCGACGATCGTGCTGGCCGTGGTGATCGGTGTGGTGTGCAACGTGCTCGGCGCGGCCATCGGTGGCTACGACGTGGCCTGGAACATCGACGTGAGCGACCTGCTGTGGACGATCGGCATGCAGCTGGCGTACTTCACGATGGCGTTCTGCCTGGGTCTGTTGTTCCTCAGCACGCCGGTTGCCGTGTCGGTGTTCTACGTCGTGGCGCTGCTACTGCCGTTCATGGTGTACGGCATCTTGTACTTCGCGTTCGGCTGGGCGCGTGACCTGATCCCGTGGCTCGACATGCAGTACGCATCGGTGCCGTTGATCACCGGCAGGGACATGAACGACAATCCCGTCGACGTCAGCGCTCTGGAGTGGATCCGGTTCGTGTTCACGTTGTTCCTGTGGATCGTCCTGCCCGGCGGCATCGGTCTGCGCCGTGCGCTGACCACCGAGGTCAAGTAGGAGGTGCGCGGCTCCGACCGGCTCGGTTGAGCGAGAATGGCGGCATGCGTAGGCGTGTCGCCATTCTCGGCTCCACCGGATCCATCGGGACCCAGGCCCTCGACCTGATCGCGGCCAACCCCGATCGGTTCGACGTCGTGGCCCTGGCAGCAGGTGGCGGCGATCCGCGACTGCTGGCCCGACAGGCGATCGCCTTCGACGTGCCCGTCGTCGGCGTCGCCAAGGCGCAGGCCGCGCAGGACGTGCAGCTGGCGTTGTACGCCGAGGCGCAGCGGCGCGGGTACGCGCAAGGGGACTACCGGATCCCGCGCATCGTGGCCGGTCCGGAGGCAGCCACCGACCTGGCGCGCACCGACTGCGACGTGGTGCTGAACGGCATCACGGGTGCCGTGGGTCTGATGCCGACGCTGGCCGCGTTGGAGGCCGGAACGACCTTGGCTCTGGCCAACAAGGAGTCGCTGATCATCGGTGGCTCCTTGGTGACGTCGGCGGCCGCACCGGGCCAGATCGTGCCGGTCGACTCCGAGCACTCTGCGTTGGCACAAGCGATGCGCGGCGAACGGCCCGATGAGGTGCGTCGGCTGGTCATCACGGCCAGCGGCGGGCCGTTCCGCGGCCGTTCCCGTGCCGAGCTGGCCGGAGTCACCGCGGAACAGGCCATGGCCCACCCGACGTGGGACATGGGCCCGGTCATCACGATCAACTCGGCGACGTTGGTCAACAAGGGCCTTGAGGTCATCGAGGCCCATCTGCTGTTCGACATCGGCTTCGACCGCATCGACGTTGTGGTGCACCCGCCGTCGATCGTCCACTCGATGGTGGAGTTCGTCGACGGCGCCACGATGCTCCAGGCGTCACCGCCGGACATGAAGCTGCCCATCGCGTTGGGCCTGGCCTGGCCGGACCGGATCCCTGACGCCGCACCGGGATGCGACTGGACCCGGCCTGCCACGTGGGAGTTCTACCCCTTGGACGACGTCGCGTTCCCCGCCGTGCAGCTCGCACGACGAGCGGGCACGTTCGGACGTACCGGTCCGGCCGTGTTCAACGCCGCCAACGAGGTCTGCGTCGAGGCCTTCATCGGCGGGAACTTGGACTTCACGGGCATCGTTGACACGGTGGCGGCAGTCGTCGACGAGCACGTCGGCGATCCGCTGGCCGTGACCGGCGACCTGACGCTGCACAGCGTGCTGGCCGCCGACGCATGGGCTCGGAAACGAGCCACGGAACTGGTGGAGGGCCGATGATCTTCGCGCTGGGTGTCCTGGCGTTCGCCGTGGGCATCGTGCTGTCGATCGCGCTGCACGAGGTGGGCCACATGGTTCCCGCGAAGCTGTTCAAGGTCAAGGTCACCCAGTTCTTCGTCGGATTCGGCAACACGCTGTGGTCGTTCCGGCGCGGCGAGACCGAGTACGGCATCAAGGCGATCCCGCTGGGCGGTTACGTGCGCCTGGTCGGGATGCTGCCACCGGCCAAGGACGCCGATCCGCACGAGGTGCGCCCGTCGAACACGGGGCTGTTCACCCAGCTGGCCGAGGAAGCCCGGGTCGCGGAGTACGAGCACGTCTCCGACGAGGACCTGCCGCGGATGTTCTACCGACTGCCGACGTGGAAGAAGATCGTCGTGATGGTCGGCGGGCCGTTCATGAACGTCGTGATCGCCACGGTGCTGTTCGCGATCGTCATCATGGGGTTCGGCGTGAACCAGGCGACCACGACGGTCGCCAGCGTCTCGGACTGCGCCATCAGCGACGCCGAGGTCGGGCGCACGTGCACCGACGACGACCCCGTCGCTCCGGCTCGACTCGCCGGACTCGAGCCGGGTGACACGATCACCTCGATCGACGGCGAGGCGATCACGTCGTGGGAGCAGATGACCCGGCTGATCCGCGCGAACGGTGACGAGCCGATCCGGCTGGGCTACGAGCGCGCGGGCGTGGCACACACCGTCACGGTCACGCCCTCGGTGGTCACGCGCGCCGATCTCGACGACCCGCAGACGGCCGTCAACGTGGGGTTCCTGGGGGTCGGGCCCACCGAGGAGTTGCAGGCGGGTGGTGTCGGTGACGTCGTGGACACGCTCGGCTTCTACGTCGAGGCGACGGCCGAGGCGATCGTCCACCTGCCGGTCCGCATGATCGACGTCGCGAAGGCCGCCTTCGGTGGTGAGCGCGACGTCGACAGCCCCATCGGTGTCGTCGGCGCCAGTCGGCTGTCCGGCGAGCTGGTGACGTACGACGACCCCTCGTTCGCCGAAGGCACCGCGCGGGTGCTGACGCTGCTGGCCGGATTGAACATGTTCCTGGCACTGTTCAACCTGATCCCGTTGCTGCCGTTCGACGGCGGCCACATCGCGGGGGCACTGTGGGAAGCGATCCGTCGTGGGTGGTCCCGCCTGCGCAGTCGGCCCGACCCGGGATTCGTCGACGTCGCCAAGGCGTTGCCCGTCTCGTACGCCGTCGGCGGCGTGCTGGTGGTGATGAGCGTGATCTTGCTGTACGTCGACATCGTGAACCCCGTGCGCATCTCCTGAGCGCCGGTCGAGGGTCCGTCACTGGCATCGGTGCGTACCCTGGGTGTGTGAGCACTTCGGTTCCTCTCGGCATGCCCGAGGCGCCTGCGCCCGTGCTGGCGCCGCGCCGCCCGACCCGCAAGATCAAGGTCGGGTCCGTCGAGGTTGGCTGCGACGCCCCGATCTCGGTGCAGTCGATGACCACGACGTTGACCGCCGACGTCAACTCGACGTTGCAGCAGATCGCCGAGCTGACGGCCGCCGGTTGCGACATCGTGCGCGTCGCGTGCCCCAGCCAGGACGACGCCGACGCGTTGCCCGACATCGCGCGCAAGTCGCAGATCCCGGTCATCGCCGACATCCACTTCCAGCCCAAGTACGTGTTCGCGGCCATCGACGCCGGGTGCGCAGCCGTTCGGGTCAACCCGGGCAACATCCGCAAGTTCGACGACCAGGTCGGGGCGATCGCCAAGGCGGCCCAGGACGCGGGCGTGTCGCTGCGCATCGGCGTCAACGCCGGATCGCTGGACAAGCGGCTGCTGGAAAAGTACAGCAAGGCCACACCGGAGGCGCTCGTCGAGTCGGCCGTCTGGGAGGCGTCGCTGTTCGAGGAGCACGACTTCCACGACTTCAAGATCTCGGTCAAGCACAATGATCCGGTCGTGATGGCGCGCGCGTACGAGATGCTGGCCGAGCGAGGCGACTGGCCTCTGCACCTGGGTGTCACCGAGGCCGGTCCGGCCTTCCAGGGCACGATCAAGAGCGCGACGGCGTTCGGATATCTGCTCGGGCAGGGGATCGGCGACACGATCCGCGTGTCGTTGTCGGCTCCGCCGGTCGAGGAGGTCAAGGTCGGCATCCAGATCCTGCAGTCGTTGAACCTGCGTCCTCGCAAGCTCGAGATCGTGTCGTGCCCGTCGTGCGGCCGTGCCCAGGTCGACGTCTACACGCTGGCCGAGCGGGTCACCGCAGGGCTGGAGGGCATGGAGGTACCGCTGCGCGTCGCCGTGATGGGCTGCGTCGTCAACGGTCCGGGGGAGGCCCGCGAGGCCGACCTGGGTGTCGCATCGGGCAACGGCAAGGGTCAGATCTTCGTCAAGGGCGAGGTCATCAAGACCGTCCCGGAGTCCGAGATCGTCGAGACCTTGATCGAGGAGGCCCTGCGCATCGCCGAGGACATGGAGCCGGTCGACGGCGCTTCGGCGAGCGTCACGGTCAGCTGACCAAGTAGGCTGCGCAGATATGACGTCAGCGAGGTCGACCGATCCGGCTGTCCTCGGTTTCAGTCGGAGCGACAAGATCACGATCGGCGCCGTGTGTGCGGCGGTGGGGGTGGCAGTCGCCGGTGTCCTGCCGTGGTTGGCGCGCCTCGTGGCCGACGTGCGATGGGTTCCGTTCGGCGGACCGATTCGTGCCTTCGGGAACTGGGACGACGAGTGGTCCACCGTGGTTCGGCTGGGCTGTGGGCTCCTGCTCGGCCTGGCATTGGCCGCCTACATCGTCTTCGAGTCGCCGGTCGTCGCCGTCGCGACCGACAAGCTCACGATCCGACAGAAGGGCAGGACACGGTACATCGACCGGCCGGTCATCGCGCGGGTCTTCCGGGACCGACGTGACGTCGTGGTGGCGTCTGCCGAGGGCGTCGAGCTGTTCAGGGGCGACATCGAGGGCGGCGCGACCGTGGTGCGTGAGGCGTTCGAGTCCCGCGGCTACCCGTGGCAAGCGGACTGACGCCCACGCGTGTGCCCAGCCCGTGATGACCGGTCGCGCCCGCGACGCGGCATGATGGGGACAGCCGAGTCGAGTGGGAGGTAGCCGATGATCGGGACGCCGGCGCTGGTGCGCCCGCTGGTGGTCTCCGACCTGGAGGCGCTGCGCGACCTGACCGATCGTGACCCGCTGGTCAACCTGTTCGTCCGGTCGCGACTGGACAGTGCAGGACGCGACGCGCGTTGGCTGGCCGGGCAGATCCTGGGCTACTTCGAGGGCGACGTCCTGACCGCGGCGTGTCACGTCGGGGCGAATGTCGTGCCGGTCGAGGCCGGGCCGGAAGCGATCGCCGCATTCGCCGATCACCTGGCGGCGCAGCGTCGCCCCTGGTCGATCGTCGGCCAGCGCGAGCAGGTGCTGGGACTGTGGGAGCGGCTCGAACCCGTGTGGGGTCCGGCCCGGTCACCGCGGCTGAATCAGCCGTTCCTGGTGATCGACCACGACAGCGACGTGGCGCCTGACCCTCGGGTGCGCAGGTTCACGATCGACGAGATCGATGCGGTCCACCCCGCGTGCGTGGCGATGTTCACCGAGGAGGTGGGCGTCGATCCCGAGACCGGGGGATCGGGATATCGGGCGCGAGTTGCCCAGCTGCTGACACACGGCTGGTCGTTCGGGATCATCGAGGACGGTTCGGTGGTGTTCAAGGCCGAGATCGGTGCGTTGTCCCCGTACGGCTGCCAGGTCCAAGGGGTCTACGTGCGCCCAGACCTTCGCGGCCGCGGACTGGCTGCCCCTGCGATGGCGGCCCTCGTGAACACGATTCGGGCCGAGATCACCCCGGTGGTCTCGCTGTACGTCAACGACCACAACGTCGTCGCACGGCGCACGTACGAACGGGTCGGATTCGCCCAGCTGACGACGTTCGCGTCGATCCTGTTCTGATCGCCGGGCGCACTGAGCCGGACGGCTCTGAGTCGCACTGAGCCGTCCGGCTCGGGGTCGATAGGGTTTCAGCCATGCGAATGTCCCGGCTGTTCCTGCGCACGCTCCGCGACGATCCGGCGGACGCCGAGGTGCCCAGTCACAAGTTGTTGGTGCGCGCCGGCTACATCCGACGCGTCGCGCCGGGGATCTACTCGTGGCTGCCGCTGGGCCTGAAGGTGCTGGCCAAGGTCGAGGCCATCGTCCGCGAGGAGATGGACGCGATCGGCGCACAGGAGGTGCGGTTCCCGGCGCTGCTGCCGCGGGAGCCGTACGAGGCGACGAACCGATGGGTCGAGTACGGCCCCAACCTGTTCCGTCTGCAGGACCGCAAGGGCACCGACATGCTGCTCGGGCCCACCCACGAGGAGATGTTCACGCTGCTGGTCAAGGACCTGTACTCCTCCTACAAGGACCTGCCGCTGAGCATCTACCAGATCCAGACCAAGTACCGCGACGAGGCGCGTCCACGGGCCGGCATCCTGCGCGGGCGCGAGTTCATCATGAAGGACTCGTACTCCTTCGACGTCGACGACGCCGGTCTGGAGGCGTCCTACCAGGCCCATCGTGCGGCGTACATCCGGATCTTCGACCGCTTGGGCTTCGAGTACGTCATCGTCAAGGCTGATTCAGGAGCGATGGGCGGCTCGGCGAGCGAGGAGTTCCTGGCAGTTTCCGAGACGGGCGAGGACACGTTCGTCCGGTCGGCCGGAGGCTACGCGGCCAACGTCGAGGCCGTGACGACGGTGACGCCCGCGGCGATTCCGTACGACGACGCGCCGGCGGCACACGCCGAGCAGACTCCGGACACGCCCACGATCGAGACCCTCGTCGACCACCTGAACACCAATTTCCCGCGCGCTGATCGACCCTGGACCGCTGCCGACACGCTCAAGAACGTGCTCGTGATGATCCGTCAACCGGACGGTGAGCGGGTCCCGCTGGCGATCGGTGTCCCGGGGGATCGAGAAGTCGACCCCAAGCGGTTGGAGACCCAGGTGTCGCCGGGCGAGGTCGAGGCGTTCGACGAGAAGGACTTCGAGGCGTACCCGACGCTGGTCAAGGGCTACATCGGCCCCCAGGTGCTCGGTGCGGACAGCGTGAGCGGCATCCGCTACGTGGTCGACCCGCGCGTGGTCGAGGGGACCCGATGGGTGACCGGGGCGAACATCGCGGGTTCGCACGTGATCGACCTGGTGGCGGGGCGCGACTTCACCCCCGACGGCACGATCGAGGCCGCGGAGGTCCGTGCGGGCGATCCCGCACCCGACGGCTCCGGTCCGCTCGAGCTGGCCCGGGGGATCGAGATGGGCCACATCTTCCAGCTCGGTCGCAAGTACGCCGAGGCGCTGGACCTGAAGGTCCTCGACGAGAACGGCAAGCTTGTCACGGTCACGATGGGTTCGTACGGCGTCGGTGTCTCACGAGCCGTCGCCGCCGTGGCCGAGTACGCCCACGACGAGCTGGGACTGAAGTGGCCGGCCGAGGTGGCCCCCTACGACGTGCACCTGGTCGTCGCGGGCAAGGACCCCGAGCTGGTGGCCGCCGGTGACGACCTGTACGACGCCTTGCAGGCGGCCGGCCTCGACGTGCTGTACGACGACCGCGTCGGCAAGGTCTCACCCGGCGTCAAGTTCAAGGACGCCGAGCTCATCGGCGTCCCGCTGATCGTCGTGATCGGCAAGAAGTACGCCGACGGCGTCATCGAGCTCCGCACCCGCGCCACCGGAACCACCGAGGACGTCCCCGCCGACCAGATCCTCACTCGCCTCACCTGACCACCACCCCCGAATTTTGCGGGGTGATGCACCGAATCACCCCGTCGAACCGGTGCAAGACCCCGCAAAATTCGGGGGTTGGTACCGGCGGTCAGGCGAGGCCGGGGAAGGCGGTGGGTGGGGCGCCCCAGGCGAGCTCGGCGAGGGCGGCGGTGCGGAGGCCGTGGAGCGGGAGAGCGCGTTGCGCGGGCTCGGCGGCTGCGACGGCGGCGGCGCACGCGGCCTGGATGCGCCGCTCGAGGCCCTGGGCGAACGTGCGGGCCGTGTCCGGATCGGTCAGGTCCGGGACCGCGTAGGACGCGCGTGCACTGGTGGTGTCGGTGGCGACCGCGGTGACCAGACGGTCGCGGACCTCGCGGTGCGCACTCCACGACGTGCGAGCAGCGGCGGCCAGCTGAGGAGCGCGAGCCCCGATCAGCGGGTAGACCCACACGGCCTCGCGTTCGAGCTCCAGCCAGGCGAGCAGCGCCGAGTCGTCCCTCACGGCGACCCCGAGAGGTGCGTGGCCAGCTGGTGGAGCCCCGCAGCCGACGACGCCAGCACGACGGCCAGGTCGGTCGAGACCGCCGCCTCGCACGCCTGCTCCCGCGCCAGCGCAGCCGCCCGACACGCCTCGGGCAACGACGCCGCCGGGGGCGCGACGGTCCGCGTGGTCGCCGGCCAGCCCTTCGCCTGCCCTTCCAGGACGGCGACCGTGACGTCATCGGCCCCCTGCCGTCGAGCGAGCGCGAGCAGTGCGTCGACATCGGCTCGCGCGGCCTCGGCCAACCCCACGTCCGGGCCCGTCGGCAGCGGCGTGGGGCGCACGCCGGCGGCCTGCAGAGCGTCGTCGACTCGACCCGTCGCGACGACGGCGCCGGCCGCGACCGCCACGGTCCCTGCGGCGCCGGCGAGCAGGACGCGACGGCTGAGCATGGAGTTCACCCTAGTCACTGTCATTCGCTAGGCTGATGGTCCTGGACCGGTCGTGGCGACCGGTCCGATTCAACACCTGATGGTGGACAACTCAAGACGGAGGTGCCCGATGGCCGACATCACGACCCAGTTGCGCCCCGTCGTGGAGACCTGCCTCGCATCGCTGGGGCTCGACCTGGAAGAGCTCGACGTCCGCACCTCGGGCAGGAACCGTCTGGTTCGCATCGCCGTCGACTGCGACGGCGGAGTCGGCATCGACGCCATCACCCAGGCCACCCGACAGCTGTCGGGGGCCCTCGACGACGACGGGTCGATGGGCGAGCTTCCGTACACGCTGGAGATCACTTCGCGCGGCACCGACAAGCCGCTGACGCTGCCTCGCCACTGGCGACGCAATCGTGACCGGTTGGTCCGCGTCGTGCTCGCCGACGGCGGCGTCGTCGAAGGACGCATCGGGTCCAGCGACGAGACCGGCGCCGAGCTGATCACCAAGAAGTCCCAGACGCGCCGCCTGGAGTACGCCGACATCGCGTCGGCGGTCGTCCAGGTCGAGTTGAACCGACGGAAGGACGCCTGAGATGGACATCGACGTCAAGGCACTGCGCCTGCTCGAGCAGGAGAAGGGCATCTCGCTCGACGTGGTGGTGGACGCGATCGAGACCGCCCTGTTGTCGGCCTACCACAAGACGCCGGGCGCACGACCGCAAGCGCGAGTCGAGCTCGACAAGCGCACCGGCCACGTCGTGGTGTGGGCGCGTGAGCGGCTCGACGACCCCACTGAGACCGATGACGAGACGCCGGGAGAGGGGGAGACCGCCGAACGCCTCCGCCCCGAACCCCGGTGGTCCGAGGAGTTCGACGACACCCCCGACGACTTCGGCAGATTCGCCGCCAGCGTCGCGCGCCAGCTCATCATGCAGCGCATCCGTGACGCCGAGGACCAGACGACGTTCGGCGAGTTCTCCGGCAAGGTCGGTGACATCGTCTCCGGCGTCATCCAGCAGGGCAACCGCCCCGGCGACGTCATGCTCGACCTGGGCAAGCTCGAGGCGTTGATGCCGGCGACCGAACGGGTGCCCGAGGAGAAGTACGCCCACGGCGAACGGCTCAAGGCGTACGTGTACGAGGTCGAGATGGGCCCGCGAGGCCCGCGTGTGCGGGTGTCGCGCACCCATCCGAACCTGGTCAAGCTGTTGTTCGCGCTCGAGGCGCCCGAGATCGCCGACGGATCGGTCGAGATCGCCGCGATCGCGCGCGAGGCCGGTCATCGCACCAAGATCGCCGTCCGCGCCACCGTGCCGGGTGTCAACGCCAAGGGCGCCTGCATCGGGCCGATGGGCCAACGGGTCCGCAACGTGATGCACGAGCTGCACGGGGAGAAGATCGACATCGTCGACTTCAGCGAGGACCCGGCCGAGTTCATCGCGCACGCCCTGTCGCCGTCGCAGGTCAAGTCGGTCCGGATCGTCGATGCGGACGCACGGTCGGCCCAGGTCATCGTGCCCGACTTCCAGCTGTCGCTCGCGATCGGCAAGGAGGGTCAGAACGCGCGCCTGGCCGCCAAGCTGACCGGTTGGCGCATCGACATCCGCCCGGACACGCCCGTCGAGACGACCTGACCCGCCCGATGCCGAACAATTCGGGTTCGACAGGTACAGTGGCAACGGTCGTCCGCACGTGCATCGGTTGTCGTGAGCGCGCGGACAAGACGACTCTGGTGCGACTCGTCGCAGTGAGACAGGACTCGACTTCGGTCGTCGTCCCCGATCTGCGCGGATCGTTGCCGGGGAGAGGGGCGCACCTGCACCCCACGATCCGGTGTCTGGAGTTGGCCACGACCCGCAAGGCGTTCGGCCGGGCGCTCCGTCTCGACGGACCGTACGACCTCAGCGCAGTGCGGAGCCTGGTCGCAGCAGACCACGAGTAAGAACCCAGGATCGTGACCGTCACGATCCCCGACCCGAAAACGGAGCAACCGCTCATGGATCACCGATGAGTGTCAGCCGTCTGAGTGCTGGGCCATGCTGACCCAGCAGAACAACTAGGGTCCGATTCCTCCTTCGGGATCGGGTCCTCCCGAAGGAGAAAAGTGGCAATCCGAGTCCACGAGCTCGCCAAGGAGCTCGGAGTCGAGAGCAAGGTCGTCCTGAGCACCCTCAAGGACATGGGGGAGTACGTGAAGTCGGCCTCCTCCACCGTCGAGGCGCCGGTCATCCGTCGTCTCAAGGAGGAGCACGGCGAGGCGCTGGCAGCGCTCGCCGCCAAGAAGGGCGGGGCCAAGAAGGCCGCCGCCAAGTCCGCCGACGCTGCGCCCGAGAAGAAGGCGCCGGCCGCTGAGGCCCCGGCTCCGGCTGCGCCCAAGCCGGCTGCGCCCAAGCCCGGTCCGACGGCCCCCAAGGTCGAGGCCCCTGCCGAGCCGGCCAAGCCCGACACGCCTGAGGCGCCCGCCGCGGAAGCGGCACTCAAGCCGCCCACGCCGGGACCGCGGCCGACCCCCGGTCCCCGTCCGGGCGGTGCACGTCCCGGCAACAACCCGTTCTCGTCCACGCAGGGCATGCAGCAGCCGCGCGCCCCGCGACCGCCTGCGGCTCGTGACGCCGGCACGCCGGGACGCCCCGGCATGCCGCGTCCGAACCCGGCGATGATGCCCAAGACGTCCGGCCTGGCCGGCGCGGGCACGCGCGGACGTCCCGGCGCGCCCGGTCGTGGTGCGCCCGGTCGCGGCGGCCCCGGTGGCGGTGGCGGACGTCCTGGCGGCGGAGGCGGTTTCAACCGTCCCGGCGGCGGAGGTGCCGGCGGTGGTGGATTCAGCCGTCCTGGTGGCGGCGGACCCAACCGCAACCAGCGTGGTGGCACGCAGGGCGCGTTCGGTCGCGCCGGCGGTCCCGTGCGTCGTGGCCGCAAGTCCAAGCGCGCGAAGCGCCAGGAATTCGACCAGATGGAGGCGCCCACCATCGGTGGTGTGCGTGTCCGCAAGGGCAATGGCGAGACCGTGCGCCTGGCACGCGGTGCGTCGTTGTCCGACTTCGCCGAGAAGGTCGGCGTCGAGGCGGCCTCGCTGGTCCAGATGCTCTTCGCGCTGGGCGAGATGGTCACCGCCACGCAGTCGGTCAACGACGACACGTTGCAGCTGCTCGGTGAGGAGCTGAACTACGTCGTCCAGGTCGTCTCTCCCGAGGACGAGGACCGCGAGCTGCTCGAGTCGTTCGACCTGGAGTTCGGCGAGGACGAGGGCGACGAGGGCAACCTCGAGGCGCGCCCGCCGGTCGTCACGGTCATGGGCCACGTCGATCATGGCAAGACCAAGCTGCTCGACGCGCTGCGCAGCGCCAACGTCGGCGACAAGGAAGCCGGCGGCATCACGCAGTCGATCGGCGCCTACCAGGTGTCGACCGAGGTCGACGGCGATCAGCGCCGGATCACCTTGATCGACACCCCTGGTCACGAGGCGTTCACCGCCATGCGATCACGCGGGGCCCAGGTGACCGATATTACGGTGCTGGTGGTTGCCGCCGATGACGGGGTGATGCCGACTACGCGGGAAGCGATCGCCCACATCAAATCGGCGAATGTGCCGATGGTGGTTGCCATCAACAAGATTGATTTGCCGGCGGCCAATCCGGACCGGGTGATGCAACAGCTTTCCGAAGCCGGAGTCATGCCGGAAGAATGGGGCGGTGATGTTCCGTTCGTCCGGGTTTCGGCGCGAGAAGGCACGGGCATCGACGAACTGCTGGAAATCCTCCTGCTGGTCGCCGATGTCAACGAATTGAAGGCCAATCCGATGAAACCGGCCACTGGTGTGGTGGTCGAAGCCCAGGTCGACAGCAATCGCGGTGCGGTGGCAACGGTGCTGGTGCAATCCGGTACGCTGAACCTGCGTGATGTCATGGTC
>DATMSF010000208.1:0-2902 GCA_035565535.1 Aeromicrobium sp. | reverse complement strand
CATCATCGACGAAGCGCACGAGCGGTCACTGTCGATCGACTTCCTGATCGGCTACCTGCGGGCGCTGCTGCCCCGACGCCCGGACCTCAAGGTCGTCATCACGTCGGCCACGATCGACCTGGACCGCTTCGCCGAGGCATTCGCGACCGATGACGGGCCGGCGCCGATCATCGAGGTCAGCGGGCGGACCTATCCCGTCGAAATTCGCTACCGACCGCTGGAGGAGGCCGCCTCCGCCGATCTGCTCGACGCGATCGCGTCCGCCGTGGACGAGCTTCCTCGTGACGGCGACATCCTGGTCTTCCTGCCCGGCGAGCGCGACATCCGTGACGTCGCTGACTTCCTGAAGGGCAAGAAGTACCCCCGAACCGAGATCCTGCCGCTCTACGGTCGGCTGTCCGCGGCCGACCAGCACAAGGTGTTCGCCGATCACCCGGGCCGACGGATCGTGCTGGCGACCAACGTCGCGGAGACCTCGTTGACGGTGCCCGGGATCCGCTACGTGATCGACCCCGGGTTGGCCCGGATCTCCCGGTACAGCCAACGGCTCAAGGTGCAACGTCTGCCGATCGAGCCGATCTCCCAGGCCAGCGCGGCGCAGCGCGCGGGACGGTGCGGTCGAGTGGCGGACGGCATCTGCATCCGGTTGTACTCCGAGGACGACCACGACGGTCGTCCGGAGTTCACCGATCCGGAGATCCAGCGGACCAACCTGGCGTCGGTGTTGTTGCAGATGGCAGCGCTGGACCTGGGTCCGATGGCCGAGTTCGGTTTCATCGACCCGCCGGATCCACGGGCGGTGCGCGACGGCGAACGGGTGCTGGCCGAGCTCGGCGCTCTCGACGGGACCCGACTGACCCGGTTGGGCCGAACCATGTCGACCTTGCCGACCGACCCGCGCCTGGCACGGATGCTCCTGGCCGCCGATCGCCTCGGTTGTCTGGCCGACGTGCTCGTGATCGTCGCGGCCTTGTCGATCCAGGACCCGCGTGAACGCCCGCTGGATCGCCAGCAGGCCGCCGATGAGATGCATCGTCGGTTCGTGGTTCCGGACTCCGACTTCCTGGCGTGGCTGAAGTTGTGGGACTACGTCCGCGAACAGCGCCGAGAACGTTCGTCGTCGGCGTTCCGGCGGATGTGTCGAGACGAGTTCCTGCACTACCTGCGCATCCGCGAGTGGCACGACGTGCACGCCCAGCTGCGGCGGACCGCGAAGGACGTCGGTCTCGAGCCGGGTTCGGCCGGTGCGCACCCGGACCAGATCCATCGGGCGCTGCTGACCGGCCTGCTGTCGAACGTCGGCTTGCGGGAGTCCGACGGTCGGGAGTTCCTCGGCGCCCGCGGGGCGCACTTCGCGATCTTCCCCGGGTCAGGGCTGGCGAAGAAGCCGCCGCGGTGGGTGATGGCCGCAGAGCTCGTCGAGACGACTCGGCTGTGGGCGCGCACCGTGGCGAGGATCCAGCCGGAGTGGGTCGAGGAAGCCGGACGGCACCTGGTCGTCCGCGAGCACAGCGAGCCGCACTGGTCGAAGAAGCGCGGCGCAGCGATGGCCAAGGAGAGGGTCGCGCTGTACGGCATCCCCCTGGTCTCCGGCCGACTGGTGCCGTTCGGCCGCATCGCCCCCGACATCAGTCGAGAGCTGTTCATCCGGCACGCACTCGTCCAGGGTGAGTGGCGGACCCACCACGCGTTCTGGGCACGCAACCAGGCACTGCTCGACAGCGTCACCGACGCCGAGGACCGGCTGCGTCGTCGCGACCTGCGTGTCGACGACCACGTGCTGTTCGACTTCTACGACCAGCGGGTCCCGGCCGACGTGGTCTCGGTGCGGCACTTCGACTCGTGGTGGAACAAGACCCGCCGGCACAGCCCGGACCTGCTGGACCTGACACCTGAGCTGCTCGCACACACGAGCCCGGACGAGTCGGAGTTCCCGAGCGCGTGGACCTCGGCGAGCGAAGGTTACGAGGTCTCCTACAAGTTTGAGCCCGGTGCGGACGACGACGGGGTGACGGTGTCGGTACCGGTGACCGATGTCATGACGGTCGACGAGACGACGTTCGGCTGGGGCATCCCGGGGCAACGGATGGAGCTGGTCGAGGCCCTGATCCGCTCGCTGCCCAAGCACCTGCGTCGCGATTTCGTCCCCGCGCCGCAATCGGCCGCGGAGCTGGTACCGCTGCTCGACACGGCCGCGTCGGACATCCGGACCGAGCTCGCCAGGCGGATGCGCCAGGTGCGCAGCACGGTTGTCTCGGCGGACGACTTCGACCTCGCGCAGGTGCCCGATCACCTGCGCGTCACGTTCAGCATCGTCGACGGCCGCACCGAGCTGGCACGGGGCAAGGACCTGGCCGAGCTGCGGGCAGCCGTGCGGCCCCACGTGACCGCTGATCTGGTCGAGGAAGCCCGCAGGGTCGAGCGGACCGGGATCACCCGCTGGGACTTCGGGACGATCGAACCGTCGATCACCGTCGGTCAGGCCACCGGGTATCCGGCGGTGGTCGATCGGGGCGACTCGGTCGCGCTGACGGTCCTGCACGACTCCGTCGAACGCGATGTCGCGATGGTGCGCGGGCAGGCGCGCCTGTTGTCGTTCGCGGTGCCGAGCCCCACCACCGCACTGGGACGATCCCTCGACCTGCGCACCAAGCTGTTGCTGTCGACCGGCCCGTACCCCGATGCCGCCGCCGTGCTCGATGACTGCTTCCTTGCTGCACTGGACCACCTGATCGGCATCCACGGCGGACCGGCGCGTACCGAGGCGGCGTTCGACGACCTCCGCGACGCCGTGCGTGCCGACACCTTCGACGTGACCGAGCGGGCGCTGCACGCGGCCACGCAGACGCTGTCGCGGCTGGGTGAGGTGACCCCCGATGCATCACCGGCCGGCGAGGACGTT
>DATMSF010000207.1:0-8027 GCA_035565535.1 Aeromicrobium sp. | reverse complement strand
CGACGCTTCCTTCCGGCGGGGTCAGGCGGAGCGGTTCGCGGGCGACCATCGCCTCGGGGCCACGCACCACGACGACGTCACGCAGTGTGTCGAGCAGGACGTCGTCGTCGGACGGCTCGAGTGCCGACCGACCGAGCAGCGTGGCGCGCAGGAACCACCGTGGACCGTCGATGCCGATGATGCGGCTGGGCTGCACACCGGCCTTGCCGTCCTCCATCGTGACGGGGATCTTGGCGTGCACCTCACGACCGAAGGGCCCGTCGACCTCGGCCACCTCGCCCTTCAGCCTCGTGACCTCCTCGACGATGTCGGCGCGGACCAGATCCCACTGACCGGGCGAGCGGGGTCCGGCGAAGGCACGCAGCTCCATCGCTGCCTGAGGCACCACGACCAGCGCCGCTGCGATCCGATCGGTGTTGCCGTCGGACTGCAGGCGGATCTCCATGCCGGCCCTGCCTCGCACGCGCAGCGCCCCGAGGTCGACGTAGGCGGCGTCGTCAGCGGTCTCACGTTCGGACTCGTCCCACGGACCTGATGAGCGTGGGCCGGCCGGCGTGGGAGCGGTGTCCGCGACATCGGTGTCGGGTCGCTTGTTCTTGCGCAAGAACGCCATCAGCGTTCGATCCTCTCCGTCGTCCGGACGCCGGTCGATCCGTAGCCGCCGTCACCGCGGGCCGTCTCGTCCAAGTGGTCGACCTCGGTGAACGCCACGGTCTCTACCCGTTGCACCACCAGCTGCGCGATGCGGTCGCCGCGGCGGATCTCGACGGCCTGGTGCGGGTCGTGGTTGATCAGCAGCACCTTGATCTCACCCCGGTAGCCGGCGTCGATGGTCCCCGGTGCGTTCACGATGGACAGTCCGTGCTTGAGCGCCAGACCCGAGCGGGGGTGCACGAACGCGGCGAAGCCGGCGGGCAGGGCCATGGCCACGCCCGTGGGGACGAGGGCTCGCTCCCCCGGCGCCAGTGTCAGGTCGATCGCGCTGACCAGGTCCGCACCGGCATCACCGGGGTGGGCGTAGGAGGGCAGCGGCAGATCCGGATCGATCCGCCGAATCGCGATCTCAGGCATGAGTTCGAGCGTACCGGCGTTAGTGTTGAGGCCGTGACGACCTACCGCGAACGCCTCTTCGTCCCGCTCTCGTGGTGGGTTGCTTGTCTTGTCACTGCCGTGACGTTCGGCTGGATCTTCCTGGTCGCGACCACCCGAGTCGCCGCAGGTGTGACATTCGGGCTGGCCCTGGTCGCCAGCGCCCTGTTGGTACAGCGTTACGGCTCTCTGCTGATCGAGCGGGATGCATCGGGGCTGCGCGTCGGTCGGGCGTTTCTCGACGAGGCCCACCTCGGCCGAGCCGAGGCGCTGCATCGCGACGCCTACCGCCGCCGGCTGGGTGTCGAGGCCGACACGCGCGCCTACCTGGTGACTCGACCGTACCTGGATCGCGGTGTGCTGGTCCGGGTGGACGACGACACCGACCCCGTGCCGTACTGGTTGATCTCTAGCCGACATCCCGACGAGATCGCCGCGGCGATCAACGCCCGACCCCATCGACAGGAGACGAACCAGCGTGGCCAAGAAGCGTGACAAGAAGCGGGCCCAGCGGGCTGCGACGACCCCCGCCAAGCCGCTGGGCAAGCGCACCTGGAAGCTCATGGACCGCGCCGCCACGACGGTCGGCGGCATCCTGGCCACGCGGGCCACGGCGGTAGCGTGGCGCGGGTTGTCCGGCCGACAGCCACCGGCCACGGGGCGACACCCGCAGGTGTCGACGCGCGAGGCCGTGCTGTGGGCCATCGTCGGCGGCAGCGTGACCGAGCTGGTCAAGACCGGTATCCGCCGCGGCACGGCCACCTACTGGATGCGATCGACCGGCGAGCTGCCGCCGGGCATGAAGCCGTTGGCCGACGAGTCCGACCCGTCGAAGGACTGACGGACCGCCGACCACGGCGACCGCACCGGGATCAGATCGCGGCGATCAGAGCGCGCAGTCGCGGCAGATCAGCACACCCTTGGTGTCGGAGGCCAGCTGGCTGCGGTGGTGCACCAGGAAGCACGAGGAGCAGGTGAACTCGTCGTTCTGCTTCGGAACGACCTGGACGGCGAGCTCCTCGTGCGACAGGTCGGCGCCGGGCAGCTCGAATGACTCCGCCGCCTCCGTCTCGTCCTCGTCGACCTTGCCCGAGTTCTTCTCGTGGCGGCGCGCCTTCAACTCCTCGATGCTGTCCTCGGACTGATCGTCATCAGTCTTGCGCGGTGCGTCGTAGTCGGTCGCCATCTCGGTGGTTCTCCCTCGGATCTTGAAGCCTCGTGAATATTCGAAGTCGCGCAGATTGTGTCACATCGGTCCAAGCCGCGGACTCAGAACCCACAAGCACGAACGAGCGCAAAATATTCCTCGGCGATCTCCGGGTGTGCCGCCATCACGAGTCGGGTGTCCGGCGGGCCGGACAATCCCTGCAATACCAGCCCGGATTCCTCGGCGACGAGCCCTCCGGCCGCCACGTCCCATGGGTGCAGACCCTGCTCGACGTAGGCGTCGAATCCGCCCTCGGCGAGCGTGCACAGGTCGATCGCCGCCGACCCGATGCGGCGGATGTCACGCACGTGCGGCAGCAGCTTCGCCACGGCGGCAGCCTGGGCGGCGCGCACCTCGGGCACGTAGCTGAACCCGGTCGCCACGAGCGCGTGCGACAACGAGTGCGGTCGCGGAGCGCGGATCGCGATCCGCTCCTCGTCGTGATGGCGCCAAGCGCCTCGGCCGCGAATCGCGCCCCACGCCCTGCGTCGCGGAACGTCGGCGACGTAGCCGGCGACGACGACCCCGTCGACGCGGACACCAATCGAGACGGCGTAGGCCTCGATTCCGTACACGAAGTTCACCGTGCCGTCGATGGGGTCCACGACCCACTCGACGCCGCTGCTGCCGGACACCCCGGCGCCCTCCTCCCCCACGAACCCGTCGTGGGGACGCACCGCGAGGATGCGCGAGCGAATGAGCTGCTCGGTGCGCCGATCGAGGTCGGTGACGACGTCGGTCCGGCTCGACTTCGTGGCGACGACCTCGACGCGTCCGGTCTGTGGCCGTTCGCTGCGGATCAGCTCGGCCGCCTCCTCGGCGGTCCGGCGAGCCAGCTCGTACAGCGCGTCGTCGGTGGTCACGGGACCGTCGGTAGACCGGTCTCGGGGCTCAGGCAGCAGTTGGCGGGGCAGCAGTTGGACTCGGCCTCCGTGCCGTCCACCGCGGCCCGGGGCGGTCGCTCTCCGCGCTCGGTCGCGGCTCGTTCGAGCAGCAGGTCGCGCACCATCGCGATGAAGGCGGGGTGCGTCTGGGGCGACTCGACCCGGACGAACCGCATGCCCAGGCGTTCGGCCGTCTGGGCGGCTTCGGTGTCGAGGTCGTACACGACCTCCATGTGGTCGGAGACGAAACCGATCGGCACGACGACGACCGAGTCCACAGCGTTCGCGGCCAGCTCCTCCAGGTGATCGTTGATGTCCGGTTCGAGCCACGGCGTGCGGGGTGAGCCCGACCGCGAGCAGTAGACCAGGCTGTACGTCTCGGCCCCGGCGCCCGACGCGACCGCAGCTGCGACCGTCTCGTGCTCTCGGAGGTAGGCGCCCACGTTCGGGCCGCCACTGGCATCGTTCATGGCATCGGGGATCGAGTGCGTGACGAACACCACCTGGGTGCCCGCCGGCGCGTCGGCGAGGGCCCGCGACGTCGCTTCGACGAACGGGCCGACGAAGCCCGGATGGTTGTAGTACTGACGCAGGCGGTCCAGCCGCACCTTGGTGCCGGTCGAGGCTGCGAACAGGTTCTCCCGGTACTGACGACAGCTGGAGTACGAGCGGTAGGCGCTGGTGACGAAACACGCGACCCGCCGGACGCCGTCGGCCTCCATCTGCAGGACGGTGTCCCTCAAGTAGGGATCCCAGTTGCGATTGCCCCAGTACACCGGCAGATCGATGCCGTTGCGGGCCAGGTCGGAGCGGATGTCGTCCAACAACCGACGGTTCAGGTCATTGATCGGCGACTTGCCGCCGAACAGCGTGTAGTGCTCGCCGACCTCGGCCAGGCGCTCCCTGGGGATTCCGCGTCCGGCCGTCACGTTCTCCAGGAACGGGATCACGTCGTCGGGGCCCTCGGGGCCGCCGAACGAGACGAGCATCAAGGCGTCGTAGGGACGGACGTCGGAGGTCAACTCACCCATACGAGTCATCGTCGCACGTCGATCCCGTCTGCCTGCTGTCGGCGTCGCCTGCGACGATGCGACGGTGCTTCACATCAGTGACGACCAGCGCCGCGCACGCCTGGCCCGCCGCCACGCCCTCCATCCGGACCACCACGTCGACGATGCGCTCGCCGCCACCCGCGCGATGACGGTGCTGCACGCGACCGAAGCGGCCACGGTCCACCTCGCCGTCCGGGCGCGGACCCACTCGGTCGAACCGCATCACGTCGACGCTGCGCTCTACGACGACCGCTCCGTGGTCAAGCAGCTGGCGATGCGGCGCACCCTGTTCGTCTTCCCCACCGATCTGTTGCCTGCTGCATGGGGCAGCGCGTCGGCACGCGTCGCCGCGACCGAGCTCGCGCGACTGGCCAAGGACGTGGAGCGATCCGGCGTCGCCCGCGACGGAGTCCGCTGGGTCGATCGAGCCGTCGAGCAGGTCGTCGAGCACCTCAGCACAGCAGAGCCGACCGACGTCGCCGCGCTGCGGACGGCGATCCCCGAGCTCGCGGCTCCGATCGTGTTCGGCAGCGGCAGGTGGGCACGCGAAGGGCCGGTCGCACCCAGGGTGGTGACCGTGGCCGGTGCGCGCGGCGCCGTGGTGCGTGGACCGAACGCCGGGCACTGGCGCCTGTCCCGGCCCCGCTGGACGACGATGAGCGACTGGTTGGCCGACGTGCCCCCGTCCGACGACGCCGCCACCGGTTACGCCGAGCTCGTCGGCCGGTGGCTGCGCACGTTCGGGCCCGGCACCGAGACCGACATCGTCTGGTGGCTCGGCGCGACCAAGACCGCCGTGCGTCGAGCCCTGGCCGACGTCGATGCCGTCGCGGTGTCCCTGGACTCCGGCGACGTGGGCTACGTGCTGCCCGACGACCTGACCGATGACGACCCCGTCGACGACTGGGCCGCCTTGCTCCCGGTGCTCGATCCCACCGCCATGGGATGGAAGCAGCGCGACTTCTACTTCGCTCCCCACGACGTGCCCCTCCTCATGGACAGGGTCGGCAACATCGGGGCGACGGCATGGTGGAACGGACGCATCGTGGGCGCGTGGATCCAGGACGCCGAGGGGCGGGTCAGCGTGGTACCCACACGCCCCGACGACCTGCCCCGTCACGCCCACGAGATGCTGCAATCGCAGGCAGAAGCACTGACGCACTGGTTGGACGGTACGGTCGTGACATCGGTCTACGCGTCGCCGCTGATGAGGACCCCCGCGCTGGACTAGGGTAGGAGCCCTGATGAGCGATCTGACCCTGGCTGAGCGAAGCGTTGAGCTGGTTCGCACGTGGATCGATCCCCGCCACTCCCGCCACAGCCGCCCCGACAAGTCGGCCCGGCGCCTGGCCGACCTGCTCCAGGACGCCGACGGGCTGGAGTTCACGATCGGCTTCGTCGACCGGGTGATCCGGCCGGAGGACCCGCGTGTCGCCGCCCGCAACCTGCGTCTGCTGGCCGGGCGCATCCCGCCGTTCCTGCCGTGGACCCAACGCGCCTTGCTTCGCACGGGGTCCTTCTTCTCCCGCATGGCGCCCCGGTTCGTGGTAGAGCGCGCCCGACGCACGCTGCGACGGGTGGTCGGCCACCTGGTGGTCGATGCTCGGCCAGAGGAGCTGGGCAAGGCCATCAAGCAGCTGAGGTCCGGCGGCGACCGACTCAACCTGAACCTGTTGGGAGAAGCGGTTCTCGGCGACGGTGAAGCGACCCGACGTCGCGACGGCATCCTGGCGCTGATGAAGCGCGACGACGTCGACTACGTCTCGGTCAAGGTGTCGGCCATCGCCAGCCAGCTGTCGATGTGGGCGTTCGAGGAGTCGGTGGCACGTGTCGTCGATCAGCTGCGCCCGCTGTACGCGGTCGCACAGGAGCGCGGCACCTTCGTCAACCTCGACATGGAGGAGTACCACGACCTGGATCTGACCGTGGCAGCCTTCACCACGGTGCTCGCCGACTACCCGTCGCTCGAGGCCGGGATCGTGCTGCAGGCCTATCTGCCCGATGCCCTCGGCGCGATGGAGCGTCTGCAGGACTGGGCGGCCGAGCGTCGCCGGAACGGCGGCGCCCCCATCACGGTGCGAGTCGTCAAGGGCGCGAACCTGGCGATGGAGCGAGTCGACGCGAAGCTGCACGGGTGGCCGGTCGCCACGTGGTCGTCGAAGGCCGAGACCGACGCGTCGTACAAGCGGATCCTCCGGTGGGCGATGACCCCGGAACGGGTCGACGCGATCCGTCTCGGCGTCGCCGGTCAGAACCTGTTCGACGTCGCGTACGCCTGGCTGCTCGCCGGCGACCGCGGCGTCCGAGATCACGTCCAATTCGAGATGCTGCTCGGCATGGGCACCGGCGCGGTCGACGCAGTCCGATCCGAGGTGGGGGGTCTGGTCCTCTACACGCCGGTGGTCGATCCGACCGAGTTCGATGCCGCCATCGCCTACCTCGTTCGCCGGCTCGAGGAGAACGCGAGCACCGACAACTTCCTGTCGGCCGCGTTCGCCCTGGGTGACGACCCAGCGTTGTTCGCTCGCGAGTCCCGCCGGTTCCTCGACGCCGTCGCGATGCTGGACGACCCGCACCCGTCGTCGCACCGGGTGCAGAATCGCCAGGAACCGTCGATCCCGTCGGTCGAGGTCGGCGCGCGTTTCACCAACACCCCGGACACCGATCCTGCGATCGAGGAGAACCGGCGGTGGGGTCGGCGAGCACTCGATCGTTCGACGTACACCCAGATCGGCAGTGCGACCGTGCGCGACGGCCGTGTCTACGGTCCGGCCGGCCTGGAGAGCGTCATCGTGGAGGCACGGCGTGCAGGAGCTGCTTGGAACGCCCGAGGGAGTGATGTCCGCGCCTGGACGCTGCACCAGGTGGGCCGGGCGCTGGAGTCGCGGCGCGCCGATCTGGTCACCATCATGGCCGCCGAGTCGGGCAAGACCATCGCAGAGGCCGACGTCGAGGTCAGCGAGGCCATCGACTTCGCTCACTACTACGCCGAGTCCTGCCGTCGTCTCGACGTCGTCGACGGTGCCCGCTTCGAGCCCCATCGGCTGACCGTCGTGGTGCCGCCGTGGAACTTCCCCGTCGCCATCCCAGCAGGCATGACGCTGGCCGCGCTCGCGACCGGTAGCGCCGTCGTGATCAAGCCGGCGCCGCAGACGCCTCGATGTGCGGCGGTCATGGTCGAAGCGCTGTGGCAGGCCGGGGTGCCGCGCGACGTGCTGCGTTTCCTCGACGTCGAGGAGGGACCACTGAGCCAGGCGCTCATCACGCACCCTCAGGTCGACCAGGTGCTGCTGACCGGCGGCTGGGACACCGCCGCGCTGTTCCGCTCGTGGCGCCCGGGCCTGAATCTGCTGGCCGAGACGAGCGGGAAGAACGCGATGATCATCACCCCGTCGGCCGATCTGGATCACGCGGTCGCCGACCTGGTGCGTAGCGCTTTCGGGCACGCAGGTCAGAAGTGTTCGGCGGCCAGCTTGGCCATTCTCGTCGGCTCGGTCGGCACCTCCGAGCGCTTCCGCCGACAACTCGTGGACGCGGTGCGGTCGTTGCGCGTGGCCTTCCCCGACGACCCGGCCGCCCTGATGGGGCCGTTGATCGAGCCGCCGGGAGAGAAGCTTCACGCGGGATTGACCGAGCTGGCACCCGGCGAGTCGTGGCTGCTGGAGCCGCAGCCACTCGATGACTCGGGTCGGCTGTGGTCCCCGGGAATCCGGCTCGGGGTACGCCCGAACAGCCCGTTCCACCGCACCGAGTACTTCGGTCCCGTCCTGGGTCTGATGCACGCCGCCGACCTCG
>DATMSF010000206.1:0-3934 GCA_035565535.1 Aeromicrobium sp. | reverse complement strand
GAGCCAGGGCCTCGGCGGCTCTCGCCCAGTACTCCCGTCGGCGATCGGGAGTGCGACACACCTCGGCGGCCTCCTCCCAGTAACGTCCGGCTTCCAGTCGGCTGCCACGTCGATCGAGGTCCTCGGCCGCGGCGACCAGAGCGGCGAGCACCTCGACGTCGGCGGTGGAGCGGGCGCGTGTCAGGTGGAAGGCCAGCCGGACCGGGTCGTCGCGGACCAGTCCTGCCACGTCGCGGTGCGCCGCGGCCAGCGCGGTCGACGGCACGGCGGCCCGGACCGCTGAACGGACGGTCGGATGGTCGAAGACGCAGGTCCCGTTCTCCAGGCGCACCAGACGGAGTCGTTCGGCCGCGGCCAGGTCGTCCAGGCTCAGGTCGTGCAGCTGCAGAACCGCTTCCAACATGGTCGCCGAGTGATCGTCCAGGCTGGCCAGCAGCAGGGCCGAACGCTCGGCCGGCGACAACGACGCCAGCCGGTTGGCATAGAGCCGCTCGACGTTCGGCCCCAGCGGAAGCCGGTCGGGCAGCGCCTCATCGCCGGAGCGCTGTGCGGCGGTTAGCTCCCGAGGGATCTCGACCAGCGCGAGCGGCAGACCACCGGCTTCGTGCGCGATCACCTCGACGACGCGAGAGCTCATCTCCGGATGGTTGGTCCGCAACAGCCGGGCCGATTGACGCGCATCGAGGCCGTCGACCGACAGGATCGTGCCGAGTCCCTCGATCAGCTCCTCCCCGGGGCGTGAGGCGAACACGAAGCAGACACCGTCGGCGTCGAGTCGCCTAGCTGCGAACACCAGTGCTTGAAGGCTCGACCGGTCCAGCCAGTGGACGTCGTCGACGAGCGCGACGACCGGTCCCGACGCCGCCACGCGTGCCAGCAGGAGCAGGACGGCTTGCCCGACTGCCAGGCGGGTGGGGGCGGGGCCGTACCCGAGGGACAAGGCGCGCATCAGGTCGCTGCGGTGCGGTTCGTCAAGTGCGTCGATCGTGTCGATCACGGGCCGCAACAGCTGGTGCAGGCCGGCATGGCCGATGTCGGACTCGGCCTGGTGCCCTGCGGCGACGAGCACCGTGACGTCGGCGGGCAGCTCATCACGCACGGCCGTGAGCACGGCGCTCTTGCCGTGTCCGGCCTCGCCCTCCAGCACCAGGACGTGTGAGCGTCCGTCGCGGGCCTGCTCCACGGCAGCGGTGATCTGGGCCATCAGATCGGTCCGGCCTGCTAGAACCATCGCGGTCACGCTAGCACCTCGACACCGGGCCGGCCGCTCGACAACGGTGGGACAATGGCCGCATGAGTCTGCAGATCGCTCAGGAACCGAACGCCGACGCCGTCCTCAACGAACACCCGTTCGCGCTGGTCGCGGGCATGATGCTGGACCAACAGTTCCCCATGGAGCACGCGTTTCGTGGCCCGTGGAAGGTCTTGGAGCGGTTCGGCACGTTGGACCCCGAGGCGATCGCAACGGCCGATCCGGACGCCTTCGCCGAGCTGTGCGCGACCCCTCCGGCGATCCATCGGTACGGCCGGTCGATGGCCGGACGCCTGCAGGAGCTGGCCCGCCACGTCGTCGAGGAGTACGACGGCGACGCGTCGCGCATCTGGTCCGAGGCCAAGACCGGCGACGCACTGTTCGCTCGGGTCAAGGCGTTGCCGGGCTTCGGCGAGCAGAAGGCCAAGATCTTCGTCTCGCTGTTGGCCAAGCAGCTCGACGTCAAGCCCCGAGGCTGGACCACCGTCGTCGGCGACTACGGCAAGAAGGGCTTCCGCTCGGTCGCCGACGTCGTCGACGCCGAATCCCTGCAGAAGGTCCGCGACTTCAAGAAGGCCGCCAAGGCCGCGGCCAAGCAGTCCTGACCCCGCCCTGCAGAACACCATGAGGCCATGGTGTTCCCGCACTCCTCATGGCATGCAAGCCATGAGGAGTGCGTGATTCCCATGGCCTCATGGTGTTCAAGGGACGAGCGCCGAGGCGTCGAGTACGGTCGAGGGGTGATCGTTGCCGCGGCCGTGTGTCCGCCCCCGCCTGCGCTGGTGCCGGGGGTCGGGGTGGGGTTGGCCGAGCTGGAGCCGGTCCGGGCTGCCGCGCACGCTGCGGTCGAGTCACTGCTGGGTCAGAACCCCGAACGTGTCGTCGTCATCGGGCCGGACCGCATCGCCGTCGACGCCGACGAGGGCGCGGGTGGCACGTTCGCGCGGTTCGGGGTCGATCTGACGGCCGGCGGCGGCAATCTGGTCCTGCCTGCTGCATACACGGTCGGCGCCTGGCTGCTCGACGCGGCGGGCTGGACCGGGCCGCGCCACTACACGTCCTCGCGACCCGAACCGGGGGACCGCGACGTGCTGCTGGTGATGGCGGATGCCGACACCTCTGCCGGCGTCTCGGCGCCGACCCACGGTGATCCGCGCGCTGCCGAACTGGCCGACATCGTGGCGAAAGCACTGGACACCGGCGATGCTGCAGCATTGGCCGGGCTCGACGTCGACCTCGCGCGCGAGTGGGAGGGCACCGGGGTCCCCGCGCTGCAGCTGCTCGGCGAGCTGATCGAGCGCGAGACGGCGAAAGGCGCCTCGATCACCGCGCATCTGCGCAGCGACGAGGCACCCTTCGGTGTTCGCTACTGGGTCGCCGACTGGCAGCTGACCGGCTAGCGGTTCAGCTTTCGTCTGCGCCGTCGGCGAGCTTGTCCAAGCCCTCCTTGGCCTTGTCGGCAGCAGCGTCGATCTTCTCGTCGTACTTGCCACCCGTGGCCTTGCTGGCCAGGTCGGCGGCCTTGTCGATGCCGGCATCGATCTTGTCGTTCTGTGATGCGGCGAGATCGGCGGCCTTGTCCTTCAGGTCACCGGACTGCTTCTTGAAACGGTCGAGGAATCCCATGATTCACTCCTCCATGTGGTGGTGAGGCGGTACAGCCCCCTGATGCGGCCGATGTTACCTGCGAGACTCGTGCCATGACCGCGCGTGACCGCATCGTGACCACGGGGCACGTCGTCGTGGTGGTCGGCCCGACAGCCTCGGGCAAGTCGGCACTCGGGGTCGACATCGCGCGCGGTCTGGGTGGCGAGGTGATCAACGGGGACGCCTACCAGTTCTACCGGGGGATGGACATCGGCACGGCGAAACCGACCGAGGCCGAGCGGCGCGGGGTTCGGCACCACCTGTTCGACACCCTCGACGTGACGGAGCCGGCCAGCGTCGCGGTCTTCCAGGACCGGGCGCGTGCGGTGATCGCGGACTGTCACGGACGCGGCGTCACCCCGGTGGTCGTCGGTGGCTCGTCGCTGTACGTGCGAGCCGTGCTCGATCCGCTGGACTTCCCGGGCACCGACCCGGCGGTCCGGCAGCGGTGGCAGGACGAGCTCGAACGTGTCGGGGCCGAGGCGCTGCACCGCGTCCTGGCCGAGCGTGACCCGGCGGCAGCCGGCGAGATCCTGCCGACCAACGGACGCCGGATCGTGCGGGCGCTTGAGGTCATCGAGCTGACGGGAGCGCCCTTCGCTGCGACGATGCCACCGCATGTCTCGATCTACCCGCACGTGACGATGATCGGTGTGGAGATCGCTCGGGACGCGCTCGACGTGCGGGTGGCCGAGCGGGTGGACCGGATGTGGGAGCTGGGCTTCGTCGATGAGGTGCGGCGACTGCGCGAGGTCGGTCTGGAGCAGGGCGACACCGCCAGTCGGGCGATCGGATACCAGCAGGTGCTGGCGTTCCTGCGAGGCGAGATCAGCGAGGAGCAGGCGCGCGCCGAGACGATCACGGCCACCCGCAAGTTCGCGCGCCGCCAGGATCGGCTGTTCCATCAGGACCCGCGCGTGCACTGGGTCGGTTCGTCACCGGCCGATCGACACGACGGCTCGGCCTGAGCTCCTCGTGCGGCCGCCACGTCACCTCGCGCCGTGGTGTCTCCCGCGTAGACTGGACGAATGACGT
>DATMSF010000205.1:0-3737 GCA_035565535.1 Aeromicrobium sp. | reverse complement strand
GCCGCTCCGGGAGCCAGGAAGGTGGCGGACGGTGCCGGCGCGCTCGACGCGGGCGCTCAGAAGCTGGCCAAGGGAGCCGGCGAGTTGAGTGCAGGTCTGGACCAGGCTGCTGCCGGTGGCCCGTCGCTGCTGAACGGCGTGGCACAGCTGAAGGCCGGCGCCGAGCAGGTCGATGCGGGTCTGGTGCAGCTCAACACCACGGTCGGGGCAGGCGCCTCCAAGCTGAGCGCTGCCGCGGCCGGCCTCATCGCTGCTGTGAACGGGCCGTTGTCGAGCAACCTCGACAACATCGTCTCCTACAGCGACGCCGCGATCGCTGCCGTGACGGGCAGCCCCACGATGGACGCTGCGGAGAAGACGCCGATCCTGCAGGCGCTCGGCGGCGCCAAGGCCACGGCACAAGGCGTCAAGGCGGCCTTGAAGGACACGACCGAGGGCACGGGCTTCATGTACGGACTCACCGCGATCCAGCAGGGCGGCACGGACCTGGCCGACGGCGTCGACGCCCAGCTGTCCGACGCCGCCAAGGCGGTGGCGAACACGCTGCGCAACGGCATGGCGCAGCTGATCGGTGGACTCGGTCAGCTGCAGACGCAAGGCGGCGGACTGGCCGACGGCCTGAGCAAGTTGTCGGCCGGTGCGCAGCAGCTGGCCTCCGGAACCGGCGACCTGGTCGACGGCAGCGGACGGCTCCGCAGCGGCTCGGCCGACCTGGCCGACGGGCTCGGCACCGCGGCGTCGGGGTCGGGTCAGCTGGCCGACGGGCTGCAGCAAGCAGCCGAGGCCGCTCCGGCGCTCCCCGAGGGCGCGGAGCGACTGTCGCAGGAGGGCATGTCGCAGCTGATCGAGGCCGGTAACTCCACGGCGATGGACTACGGCTTGAAGTACGCGCTGATCGAGGCCGGTGCCGAACGCGCCGGTGACGCGCAGCCGTACGGCAGTCCTGAAGGAGCCGTCGCGCTGACCGCGTACAAGTTCGAGATCGCCGGAGCCGATGACACCGGTTCGAAGAACGTCACGCGTGGCGTCGCCGCGGTCGCGCTGATGGCCGTTGCGGCCGGCGTCGCCGCGCTCCGTCGACGGGTCGCCTGACGCTCCAGTCGGCAGGTCCTAGGGTGGCCTCATGAGTGATCGTTCTCATGAGGCCGCCCGGAACCTGTGTCGTTTCGTCGACGCCTCACCGAGTCCGTTCCACGTCGTGCAGACGGTGACCGAGACGCTGGCGTCGTCCGGCTACCGGTTGATCGACGAGGCCGCGCCGTGGCCGACCGACCCGGGCCGGTACGTCGTCGTCCGCGGTGGGTCGCTGGTCGCCTTCTCCACGGAGGGCTCGACGTCGCCGACCGATCCGTTCCGGGTGGTCGGCGGCCACACCGACAGCCCGAACCTTCGGGTCAAGCAGCGTCACGACATCGAGCTCGACGGCGTGGGGGTCGTCGCGTTGGAGCCGTACGGGGGAGCCTGGCTCAACTCGTGGTTGGACCGTGACCTGGGCCTGTCGGGGCGACTGGCTCTGCGCGACGGGACGACACACCTGGTGCACGTCGACGAACCGGTGCTACGCGTGCCGCAGCTGGCGATCCACCTGTCGGAGGACCGGTCGGGGGTCAAACCCGATCCGCAACGACACCTGAACGCGTTGTGGACCGTCGACCCGCGCCCGTTCATGTCGTGGGTCGCCGATCGGGCAGGTGTGGACCCGGGCGAGGTGACCGGGTTCGAGCTGATGACGCACGACGTCACGGCGTCCACGCTGACCGGTACGACCGGGGACTTCGTGTCAGCGCCTCGACTCGACAACCAGGCGACGTGCTTCGCGGGTGTCGAAGCACTGATGGCGGCCGAGCCGACCAGTGGGATCCGTCCGGTCCTGGCGCTGTTCGATCACGAGGAGATCGGCAGCACTTCTGAACGCGGAGCACAGTCGGACCTGTTGAGCACCGTGCTGGAGCGCATCGTGCTCGCTGCCGGAGGAGGTCGCGACGACTACCACCGGGCCGTGTCGGCATCGGTGTGTGCCTCGGGCGACATGGCGCACGCGACCCACCCGAACCATGTCGATCGACACGAACCACTGCACCGCATCGCCCTGGGGGGCGGGCCTGTGCTGAAGGTCAACGTCAACCTGCGCTACGCCACCGACGCCGTCGGGGCGGCGCACTTCCAGCGGGCCTGTGACGAGGCCGGCGTCCCACTGCAGCGCTACGAGCACCGGGCCGACCTGCCGTGCGGGTCGACGATCGGACCGTTGAGCGCGGCCCGCACCGGCATGCTCACGGTCGACGTCGGTGCGCCCCAGCTGGCCATGCACTCGGCACGCGAGGTCATGGCGTCGGTCGATGTGGACCGGTACGTGAGGGCCCTCACGGCGTTCCTGTCACCCGGGTATCGCTCGGGCGGGGCGTTCGCGTAGACTTGACGGGCGCTGACGGCCTGTTCGCGCTTCGGACAGAGCAGGTGTGAGCTCGTGTCTTCGTCGTGATGATATGCGACCTCTTCACGATCAAAGGGTCGTCATGCGTTCGGCACGATTCCATCCACCCATCGAGGCACATTTTTTATGACGAGCAGCATCTCTGCGGCACCGCAGGTTGCGGTCAACGACATCGGCTCCGAGGAAGACCTCCTCGCCGAGATCGAGAAGACCATCCAGAACTTCAACGACGGCGACATCGTGAACGGTGTCATCGTCAAGGTCGACCGGGACGAGGTCCTGCTCGACATCGGTTACAAGACCGAGGGCGTCATCCCCTCCCGCGAGCTGTCCATCAAGCACGACGTCGACCCCAATGACGTCGTCGCTCTGGGCGACGCGGTCGAGGCCCTGGTTCTCCAGAAGGAGGACAAGGAAGGCCGCCTGATCCTGTCCAAGAAGCGTGCTCAGTACGAGCGCGCCTGGGGCGACATCGAGAAGATCAAGGCCGAGGACGGCGTGGTCGAGGGCACCGTGATCGAGGTCGTCAAGGGCGGCCTGATCATGGACATCGGCCTGCGCGGCTTCCTGCCGGCGTCGTTGGTCGAGATGCGTCGCGTCCGCGACCTGGACCCGTACATCGGCCAGAAGCTCGAGGCCAAGATCATCGAGCTGGACAAGAACCGCAACAACGTCGTGCTGTCGCGCCGCGCGTGGCTGGAGCAGACGCAGTCGGCGGTCCGCCAGAACTTCCTCACCGAGCTGCAGAAGGGGCAGGTCCGCAAGGGCGTCATCAGCTCCATCGTCAACTTCGGTGCATTCGTCGACCTGGGCGGCGTGGACGGCCTGGTGCACGTCTCGGAGCTGTCCTGGAAGCACATCGACCACCCGAACGAGGTCGTGCAGGTCGGCGACGAGGTCACGGTCGAGGTGCTCGACGTCGACCTGGACCGCGAGCGCGTCTCGCTCTCGCTGAAGGCGACGCAGGAGGATCCGTGGCAGCACTTCGCCCGGACCCACCAGATCGGTCAGATCGTCCCGGGCAAGGCCACCAAGCTCGTCCCGTTCGGCGCGTTCGTGCGCGTCGAGGAGGGCATCGAGGGCCTCGTGCACATCTCCGAGCTCGCCCAGCGTCACGTCGAGCTGCCGGAGCAGGTCGTCAACGTCGGCGTCGAGACCTTCGTCAAGGTCATCGACATCGACCTCGAGCGTCGCCGCATCTCGCTGTCGCTGAAGCAGGCGAACGAGGACGTCGACCCGAACAGCGAGGACTTCGACCCCGCGCTGTACGGCATGGCGGCCGAGTACGACGAGAAGGGCAACT
>DATMSF010000204.1:0-3590 GCA_035565535.1 Aeromicrobium sp. | reverse complement strand
CGCCGGGCCCGGTCGACTTCGCTTCGCGCACCATGACGGTGTTCTCGCCCAAGGGCGGGGTCGGCAAGACGACATTGTCGGTCAACCTGGCAGTCGCGCTGGCGGACATGTCGCCCATGGAAGTGGTGCTGGTCGACCTGGACCTGCAGTTCGGCGACATCTCGACGGTGCTCGACCTGCATCCCACCCACACGCTCGAGGACGTCTTCGCGGCCGGCACGTTGGACAGCCTGCTGCTCAAGACGTACCTCACGGTGCACAGCGCGGGCTTCTACGTGCTCTGCGGCGCCGATTCGCCGGCGGCCAACGACAAGGTCAGCGGCGAGCAGGTGATCGAGCTGATCAAGTTGCTGCAGAGCCAGTTCCGGTACGTGCTGATCGACACGGCAGCCGGACTCGACGAGGCGACGCTCGCGGCGCTCGAGGTGACGCATGACGCCATCGTGCTGTCGAGCATGGACATGGCCTGCCTGCGCAGCGTGCGGAAGGCCGGTGAGCTGGTGGCCGAGCTGAACCTGATGCCGCCGTCGCGGTACACCGTCGTCAACCTGACGGACAAGCAGGCCGGCCTGCGGATCAAGGACATCGAGGCGGTGCTGGGCGTCCCGGTCGACTTCGTGCTGCCACGCATGAAGGAAGTGCAGGCCGCCGCGAACCGCGGTGTCCCCGTCATCGCCGAGGTGAAGGGTAGCTCGTTCGCCAAGTCGATCCGCGCGCTTGCCAAGCGCATCTACGACCGGGCCCGAAACGACGAGCCGAAACCGACCCACCGTCGCCGGCAGGAGGTGGCCTGACATGGCACTCAGTGACCGGCTCGCCTCGGCGCGCGAGGCCAATGCCGCGAAGCTCCAGGCAGTCGAGGTCGAGACGATCCCTGACTTCGACGGGTCCATCTCAGCGGCGAACGACGCCTTCGCCGAGGTCAAGGCACGTACGTCCCAGCAGCTGTTCGAGCGTCTGGGCAGCCGGGTCAACGACTCGTCGCTGACCCAGGAGGAGCTCCACCAGATCGTGCGCGAGGAGCTCGCCGAGATCATCGAGGCCGAGCAGCAGCTGTTGTCGGCCGAGGAGCGTCGGCGCTTGCTGCGCGACGTCGAGAACGACGCGATCGGCCTCGGCCCGCTGGAGCGGCTGCTCGACGACAACACCATCACCGAGATCATGGTCAACCGATACGACCAGGTCTTCGTGGAGCGCTCGGGAAAGCTGACGCAGGCGGCGACGCGATTCACCTCAGAAGCGCACCTGCGTCGGGTCATCGAGCGCATCGTCGGTCGGGTGGGACGCCGCGTCGACGAGGCGTCACCACTGGTCGACGCCCGCCTGGAGGACGGCTCGCGCGTCAACGCCGTCATCCCCCCGCTCGCGGTCGACGGCTCGTCGTTGACGATTCGCAAGTTCTCCAAGACGCCGCTGACCGTCGACAACCTGATCGCCTACGGGTCGATGACCGAGGAGATGGCCAAGCTGCTGCAGGCCTGCGTCGAGGCCAAGCTGAACATCTTGGTCTCGGGAGGCACCGGCACCGGCAAGACGACGCTGCTCAATGTGTTGTCGGCGTTCATCCCCGACGGCGAACGCATCGTCACGATCGAGGACGCCGTGGAGCTGAGCCTGCAGCAGCCCCATGTCGTGCGGCTGGAGAGCAGGCCGCCCAACATCGAGGGCGCCGGCGAGGTCAAGATCCGTGATCTGGTGCGCAACTCACTGCGCATGCGACCCGACCGCATCGTCGTCGGCGAGTGTCGTGGTGGGGAAGCACTCGACATGTTGCAGGCGATGAACACCGGTCACGACGGCTCGCTCAGCACCCTGCACGCCAACAGTCCGCGCGACGCGATGTCGCGGCTGGAGACGTTGGTGCTGATGGCCGGCATGGACCTGCCGTTGCGAGCCATTCGCGAGCAGGCCGCGTCGGCGATCGACGTGATCGTGCAGATCCAGCGTCTGCGCGACGGCTCGCGCCGCATCGTCAACGTCACCGAGGTGCTCGGTATGGAGGGCGACACCGTCGTGCTGCAGGACGTGTTCGAGTTCGACTTCTCAGCGGGCGTCGACGAGTCGGGCAAGTTCCGCGGGCACGCCAAACCGACGGGCGTCCGACCGCACTTCAGTGAGAGGTTCGCCGACGCCGGCATCGAGTTCGACCTGGCGAACCTGCGCAACATGGACGGGTGGTGAGCGACATGCTGGTGCTGATCGCTGTCATGTTGATCCTGTTCTCCTTGCTGAGCCTGTACGTGGCGTTGGAGGGCCCGCCCGTCAAGCGGGTCCCACGGTCACGTATCGCCTCGTACGCCGTCGTGGAGCAGAAGTCGGCGCTGACCAAGTCCGCTGAGTTCCTCGAGGACAAGGTCGACGATTTCCTTCACAAGGAGGGCCGTGCGCCGTTCCAGGAGGAAGAGCTCAAGCGCGCCGGCGTCACGATGCCGATCGCGAGCTTCGTGATCTTCCTGGCCTGTATCGCCGTGGTGGTTCTCGGGCTCGGCGCTGTGCTGATGGGGAGCGTCCTTGTCGGCCTGATGATGGCCGTCGCGGTGCCGCTGGTGGCCAAGATGTGGCTGCGCTGGATGACGGGCCGGGTCTACCGCAAGTTCGCCGACCAGCTACCGCAGGCGCTGCAGCTGATGGCGTCGTCGCTGCGTGCCGGTCACGGCTTCGACCGAGTCCTCGATGCCGTCGCCGGTGACATGGACGCGCCTCTCGGTCCTGAGCTGGCCCGTGCTGCGAACGAGACCAGGCTGGGGCGCGACCGGGTGGCGGCGCTGGAAGACGTGGCAGAGCGGATGCACAGCGACGACTTCCGCTGGGTGGCCGCTGCGATCAGCGCGCAACGGGACACCGGCGGAAATCTCAACGAGATCCTCGACCAGGTGGCCGAAACCATCCGTGAACGCCAGCACGTGCGGATGCAGGTCATCTCCCTGTCCGCCGAAGGGCGGCTGTCGGCGGTCATCTTGATGCTCCTGCCCGTGGGCATCGGCGGGTACTACGCCTTGGTGGCCGGTGACACCTTCACGACCTTCGTCGACTCGGGGATCGGAAAGCTCCTCCTGGTGGGCAGCTTGATCGCTTATGTGCTCGGCGGGCTGTGGATGCGCTCGGTCGTCCGGATCGAGTTCTGAGGAGGTCACTGAGATGGTTCTTCTTGCTGTGTTCCTCCTCGTGGCGGCGTTCGGTGCCGCAGCGATCGGCCTGGGTGTCGTCACGATGCCCGACAACCGGGCGCGCAAACGTGCCATGGACTTGGCAGCGGTCGGAGCCAAGCCGAAGAAGTCGCGGCGCCTGATACCGGAGAATCAGCTCGATCGCGGTTGGGTGGCCCAGCTCACCCCTCCGACGCTGACCGCGCGGATCGAACGTGACCTGGTGCTCGCGGGCAGGCCCGACGGGTAGAGCCTGGACCAGGCGATGCTGTACAAGCCGCTCGGGCTGGCGTTCGGCGCGTTGTTCTTCCTGGCCATGCTCTCCAAGGGTTCGCCGGTACTCGTGCTCTTCGGGTTGGCGATGATCGTGCTGGGCTACTTCGTCCCGGACCTGTTGATCAAGAGCCGGGCGATCGAGCGGCAGGAACAGATTCAGAAGGAGCT
>DATMSF010000203.1:0-1760 GCA_035565535.1 Aeromicrobium sp. | reverse complement strand
CGGATCCGGCTTCGGTGACCGGACTGCAGGACGGCGACGTCGTCGCCGAGCGGCTCGCAGTCACCTCACCGGTCGGGTTTCTCTCCTGGCCGGTCGGCGCGCTGCTGGGGGTGCTGATCGGCAGCGCGTTCGAACGCGACGATCACGACCTGGCCACCGATGCCACCACGGCGTGGGTCGACGAGATCAGGTCCTGAGGGCTCAGCTCGATCTCCAACCCCCGCCGTCCGGCCGACACGTTCACGGTCTCCCACAGCTGCACCGACGCGTCGACGACGGTCCGGTGCCGGTGCTTCTGACCCAGCGGTGAGATGCCGCCCAGCACGTAGCCGGTGGCGCGCTGCGCGGCGGTGGGGTCGGCCATCGAGGCCTTCTTGCCCCCGAGCGCCGCTGCCACCGCTTTCAGGTCCAGCGTGTGGGTGACGGGCACGACGCCCACGACGAGCTCGCCGTCGAGGTCGACCATCAGTGTCTTGAACACCCGCGCGGGCTCGATGCCGAGCGCGTCGGCTGCTTCCAGGCCGTAGGACTGCGCGCGCGGATCGTGCTCGTAGGCGTGCACGGTGTGCGTGATCCCCGCATCGGTCAACGAGGTCAGGGCAGGCGTGGCTCCCTTCGCCTTCTTGGCCACGAGACGGCCTCCTGTGATCGTTCCCTCGGTTGGCCCTCACATCCTAGAAGTGCCAGGAGCTCGGGGAACGCTAGGAGCTCGCGCGGATCGAGCTGCGGTACCTGGCCTGTCGGACCGCAGGGCGCGGGACGATCCGCCGTCTGCGGCGCTGCGTGGGATCCCGCCCCGGGAGCGTGTGTCCGACCCGGTTGCAGAACTCGTGCGTGGCAGGGTCGATGACCAGCACCCCGGCGTGGACGGCGCGGTGACAACGAGGACACAGCCCGATGAGGTTCTCGTCGTCTGTCGAGCCGCCGTCTGCCCAGAACACGACATGATGAATGTGAACGACCGGTCCTGTGCATCCCGGGGCTGCGCAGATGCGGTTCTGCCGGGTCATGATCTCGGTGCGCTGACGGCCGGCCGCCAGGCGCATGGTGCGGCCGATCTTGCGGGCCCCGATGCCCCGGCCGCTGGTGCGAACGGCCACGGTCGTGATGTCGCCTGCGCAGATGAGCTCCTTGACCTGACGTAGACCGATGGGTCCGAAACCTTCCAGATCGCCTGTTCCCTCACCGGTGCCGAGAGCATCGGCGTCGACGGTGAGCGTGACGTGTGGCCGGACGCCCTGATCGCCGGGCAGTCCGTTGTTCAGGACCGAGTCGAGCAGGGTCTCCAAGCCGTCGACCCGGCGCTGGGCGGCCGGACGAGGATCGTTCGCACCAGCAGGAGCCGTCAGGGAGCGCAGGACCGTCTTCAGCTTGGCGCCGGTGGCGCTGTTGAGGAAACCGGTGACGTGGAATCCCTCCGGAACGGCATTGACCTGGAGGTCCTCACGTTCCATGCCGTTGATCCACGCTTCGTCGAGCGAGTCGGGATAGACCGCCTCGCGAAGCCTGCGGGTGGCATCGCGCAAGATGCTGGGGGAGGCGACGCGAGCGACGTCGAGCAGCTCAGGAAGCACTTCGCGGGTGGGTTGGTTGCCGCAGTGATCCAGTGCGTACGTGAAGTAGCGGACGTGGTCCAGCGAGATGTCGCCCTCGGCAGCGGCGCCGGCGACCTCGGGCAAGGTCTGCGCGCAAGAAGTTCTTCGACGTCGCATAGCCTGCGGTCTCGTGCTCGGACCGCTCGATCATCTCGACGACCAGCT
>DATMSF010000202.1:0-12724 GCA_035565535.1 Aeromicrobium sp. | reverse complement strand
AGCAGCAGGCTAGCTAGCCGGCCAGCATCGTCGCGCCCAGGGATGACTCGGGGACCGCGAACCCCTCGATCAGGGTCAGCGTGTGCGGTCGCAGCTTCTCCAGCAGGTCGTTGACCAGCGACGTGACGGTCTTAGCGCGCTGGTCCGAGATGCGGTTGTGGCCCATGAACCACGCGAGGTCGCTCTCGATCTCGCTGAGCGCGTAGAGCGAGCACACGTCGCGCAGCAGATCCTGTGCGTCCGGATCCTCGCAGCGCGCGATGCCGGCGGTGAACGCCTCGAGCACGACGCGCTGGATGTGCGCGTGTCCGCACCGGATCACGTGGTCCTGTGCTGCGTTGAACACGGCGAACGACTGGGCCGGGTCGTCCCGGTCGGCGCGGCGCAGGCGACGCGCCGCCGTCTCGATGACGTGCTCCTCGCGGTCCTCGAACAGGTTCAGCTGCGTGCCGCGGTCGAGCAGGTCGTGCTCGTCGTCGTCCTTGCCCGGGCGGGCGTCGATGAGCCGTTGGATCAGCTGGGATGCGGCCGTGCGCTCGCGCACCGTGTCGGTGACGGTCGACGCGATGAACTTGACCATGCCGGCGGGGTTCAGACCGCCGACCTCCGCGGCGTACGACGTCAGCAGCTCCTTGGCCACCAGCTGCATCAGGACGTGGTTGTCTCCCTCGAACGTGGTGAAGACGTCGGTGTCGCCCTTGAGCACCGTCAGCCGGTTGTCGGCCATGTATCCGGCACCGCCGCAGGCCTCACGGGCCTCCTGGATCGCACGGGTCGCGTGCCAGGTCTGCACCGCCTTGAGTCCTGCCGCGCGCCCCTCGAGCTCGCGCTGCTTGATCGGGTCGGGATCCGTCGTCGTCTGCATGCGGTGCATGCGCGCGACCAGCTGGTTCTGCGCGAACCGGTAGGCGTACGAGCGGGCGATGAGGGGCAGCAGGCGTCGTTGATGCATCCGGTAGTCCATCAACAACGTCTCCTGCGCCGGGTCGGCTCCGTCGAACTGGCGACGTCTGAGCGCGTACCGGCCGGCGATGCTGAGGGCGACCTCGGTGGCGGCGCTGGCCGATCCGCCGACGCTGACCCGACCACGGATCAGGGTGCCGAGCATCGTGAAGAAGCGACGGTTCACGTTGTCGATGGGCGAGGTGTAGGTGCCGCCCTCGTCGACGTTGCCGTACCGGTTCAGCAGGTTCTCGCGGGGGACCCGGACCTGGTCGAACATGATGCGCCCGTTGTCGACACCGCCGAGGCCGCCCTTGACCCCGCAGTCGGAGGTCGTGACGCCCGGCAGGTCGTGGCCGTCGGCGTCGCGGATCGGCACGAGGAGGCAGTGCACCCCGTGACCTTGCCCCTTGGTGATCAGCTGGGCGAACACCGCCGCCATCGTCGCGTGCTTGGCGGCCCCGCCGATGTAGTCCTTGCGCGCCGACGGCGTGGGCGAGTCGATCACGAACTCCTGCGTCGCCGGGTCGTAGGTCGCCGTCGTCTCGATGCTCTGGACGTCGCTGCCGTGGCCGGTCTCGGTCATCGCGAAGCACCCGAGCAGGTCGAGGTTGATCAGGTCCGTGACGTACTTCTCGTGGTGGCGCTGCGTCCCCAGGTTCTCGATCGCACCGCCGAACAGCCCCCACTGGACGCCGGCCTTGACCATGAGCGACAGGTCGAACTGGGCCAGCATCTCGATACCGGTGACAGCCTTGCCGGGGTCGCCGGTGCCGCCGGACGCCTCGCTGAAACCGGCTGCAGCGATACCGGTCGGCACAAGGCGTCTCATCTGGTCCAGCGTGCGCTCGCGAGCCTCGTCGAGCGACAGTGTGGGGTCGTACAGCAGGTCCATCGCCGCCAGCTCGGTGCGCGACTGCTCGCGCACGTGCCGCCACTTGCCATCCAGAGCGATCCGCAGTTCGTCAGCCAGCGTCATGGTTCGAGGCTACCTTTGCGAGTGTGCCGGTAGGGTCGTGCAGCAACCGCGATCACGATTTGGTCTGGCGCGGGTAGCAGAACGGGGCGGAACTGGTGACCAAGGTGGCGTTCCAGTTCAGTGGCGGCAAGGATTCGGCGCACGCGCTGGGGCGCCTTCTGACCGACCCGCGCTACGAGGTGACCCACCTGATCACGCTGTTCGACGCAGCGACCGACAACTGCGCTGTTCACGCGGTCCCGCGCTCGCTGATGCACGCTCAGGCCCGCGCCATCGGCCTGCCGCTGCTGTCGATCGATCTCGACGCCGATTCGCTCGACGGTTATGGCGAGTCACTGGAACGCATCACCGGTGAACTCCGGGCCGACGGTGTCGAGACGCTGGCCTTTGGTGACCTGGAACACTCGGGTGCCGATCGGCACCGGCGTGAGCTGTTGTCGCCGCTGGGCATAGCGGTCGTCGAACCGTTGTGGGGCATGACGTCTGCGGAGTGCATGGAGGCGTTTCTCGCATCGGGTATCGAGGCCGTCACGGTTGTCGTGGATGCCGCCGTGCTGGATCGCGAACACGTCGGTCGGGTTCTGGATCGCGAGTTCGTCGAAGAGTTGCCGCTCGGGTGTGACCCGTGCGGGGAGTCGGGCGAGTACCACTCGTTCGTCGCGTGGGCACCGTACTTCCGGCATCGGGTCGACTGGTCGCCAGGTCAGGTGACACGCGTTGAGCGCCGCGTCGGCACGACCGAGGGTCCGAAGATGTTCGCCTACTGGCAACTGGAGCTGCGCCCAGGACCGTGATGGGGTCTCGGTTCCGGTGACGTCGCCCACGCGGCGGTCAGTCGCGGTACACCGATTCGTCGACGAGCGGGTACCGCAACCAGGAGATCATCGAACGCAACTGTTTGTAGGCGGCCAGCCGGGCCTCGTCGGTGTCGGCGTCGTCGGCCTTCTCGATGGGCTCCCACAGCCGATTCACCATGACTGGGCCGGTCTCCAACAACCCACCGCTGCCCGAGGTGGCGTACTTGGCCAGGACGTAGTGGGCGAGGGCGCCGACCGGGATGCCTGTGCTGGCGCTCAACCCGCACAGTGTCTTCAGCGGGTCGAGTGGCGCGTACAGGGCGACGTCGCCTTTAAGGTTCGCGTCGGGATCGTCGTCCTCCCACGGCCCGGTCCAGGGCGTTAACTCGACCGACTGTTCACGGCGATCCTGGTCCATCAGGCCACTGTGCCAGACAGCCAGAACGGTTGGCTCATGACGGTCGTTGTTAGGCTGACGTGGCCGCGAGGCCGGTGGTTTCTGCGGCCTCAACGGCGTCCAATGCGCAGCGCGGTAAGGAAGTGACGCCATGTCCTCTGAGCACGTCGGAGACGTCACCGACTTCGTGACCGACCTGGTCTCGCGGTTGAACGAGAACGACCTCGCTGCGACATCCGACGCCTTGGCGGCAGCCCCACGCGAGCAGGTCACCTCCGCGCTGGAGCGCCTCAGCTCTCGACAGCGGGCCGTTGCCTACCGCCTGCTGTCCAAGGACGTGGCGCTGGAGGTCTTCGAAGATCTTCCTCCCCGGTTACGCGGTGACTTGGTGCAGTCGTTGCGCGACACCGAGGTGGTGTCGATCTTCGCCGAGCTCGATCCTGATGATCGCGTGTGGCTGTTGGATGAGCTGCCCGCGCAGGTGGCGCCGCGACTGTTGCGCGGATTGACCGAGCGGGAGCGGGCGCTGACCGCCGAAGTGCTCGGATATCCGCGCAAGTCGATCGGCCGGCGGATGAGCCCTGAGTACGTGTCGGTGCGCGCGACACTGACCGTCGAGCAAGCGATGGAGCGTGTCCGAGGCCGGCTCGACGATGCGGAAACCATCTACACCCTGCCTGTGGTCGACGACGGCCGCCGGGTCGTAGGTGTCGTCGGCCTGCGCAGCCTGTTACGTGCTGAGCCGGACACGCTGATCAGTGACCTGATGCGGGAGGCGCAGATCGCTTCCGCGCGCGACGACGCGGAGACAGCCGCCCGCCGATGCGCCGATCAGGGACTGATCGCACTGCCGATCGTCGACGATGAACGCCGGCTCGTGGGCATCCTGACCATCGATGACGCCGTGCGCATCCTGGAGCGCGAGGAGAGCGAGGATGTGGCGCGCCAAGGCGGTGTCGAGCCGTTGCACACCCCGTATCTGGCGACGCCGATCCAGCGGATCGTGCGGTCCCGCATCGTGTGGCTGCTGGTGTTGGCGGTCGGGGCGACACTGACGGTGCACGTGCTCTCGACATTCGAGTCAACCTTGGAGGAAGTCACGGTGCTCGCCTTGTTCGTGCCGTTGTTGATTGGCACGGGAGGCAACACGGGCAGCCAAGCCGCCACGACCGTCACACGGGCACTGGCCTTGGAAGACGTGCGACCCAGCGACCTGGCTCGCGTGCTGTCCCGCGAGCTACGCGTCGGCCTGTCGCTGGGTGCCCTCCTGGGCGCGGGCGGCTTCCTGATCGCCTCGCCTTTCTATGGAATGAAAATCGGTTTGGTGGTCGGCTCGACGCTGGTGGTGATCTGTGCGGTCGCGGCCGGCGTCGGCGGCATGATGCCCCTCCTGGCCCGGGCAATCGGTGTCGACCCCGCAGTGTTCTCCAATCCGTTCATCACCACGTTCGTCGACGCCACCGGTCTGGTGATCTACTTCCTGATCGCGCGTGCCGTGCTGCAGATCTGAAGCCGCGAGCCCGCGAGGTCAGTTGCGCGACCAGATCGTCATCTCGGACGGACTTCAGCAGGCGGATGCGACAGCCCAGTCGGCGACGGAGCGCACCGGCGCTTGGGGATCGCGCTGCAGCTCGGCCAACACATTGCCGGTGGTGGCCGGATTGGCGGCCACCCAGCCACGGACACCTGCGTCCGGATCACGCGACAACCGTTCGAGTACGACCGCGGGCGTGTTGTGGTTGCGGGCCACACAACAACGAACGCCGGGCTGCTCGTCGTCTGCGAGACGTTCGAGCACCTCGATCGGCGCCAGATAGGACAGGGCCGCGCTCTCACGGATCACCGGGTCGCCGGACTCGGCCAGCAGGCGTATGCGCCGTACCTTGCTCGCCGAGTGCTCAGGAGAGCGGAACTCGGCGACGGGGCGCGGGTCGTCGGCGGCCGCGCGCAGGCGTTCCAGCCACGCGCGGCCGCCGAACGACACACAGCTCATGCCAGTCGCCCGCTCATGCTCGCGAGTTGACTTCGTACGACGTGTTGGTCGACTCGAAGAAGTTCACCAGCTGCAAGGTGTCGTTGGCCGTAGCCATCCACTTGGCCGGGTTGACATCGCCGTAGTGCACCCCGAAGCCGAGCTCGTCGAGTCGGCGGTCGGCCAGGTAGCGCACGTACTGGTTGATGTAGTCGGCGTTGAGGCCCAGGATCCCGTTCGGCAACAGGTCGCGGTTGTACTGCGATTCCATTTCCACGGCATCGATGACCATCTGCTTGATCTCGGCGGCGAACTCCTCGGTGGCGATCTCGGGGTTCTCGTCAAGGACCGTCAAGATGAGATTAAGGCCGAACTTCAGGTGCAAGCTCTCGTCGCGCACGATCCACTCGATCAGCGAACCGAAGTTGCGGAGCAGGTTCCGCTGCCGAAAGCTCAGGGCCACCATGAAGCCCGAGTAGAACCAGATGCCCTCCAGGATGACGTTGTAGGCCACCAGGTTGCGCACGAAGTCCTGCTTGCCTTCAACCGTCGTGATGTCCAGGGACTGTTCGGTCATCCGCTTGATGAACCGGACCTCGAACTCCTCCTTGCGGACCATCGAGGGCACCGTCACGTGGGATTCATAGGCGGCCACCCGGTCGATCGGGAATGTCTCCAGCACGTACTCGAAGCTCATGCAGTGGTTGGCCTCCTCCCACATCTGCTTGGCCAGGTAGAGGTGGCACTCGGCGGCGTTGACGTACGGGTAGACCCCGAACGCGAGTGCCTTGTTGACCAGCAGCTCGTTCGGGTTGAAGTAGCTCATCAAGAACGTCAGGGCGTGGCGCTCCTCGTCGGTCATCCGCTCGAAGTCGCCCAGATCCTCACCGAGCTGGATCTCGTTGGGGAACCAGGTGTTGGCCACGGCCTGGTCGTACAGTTCCATCGCCCACGGGTAGGTGACCGGCTTGAGCAGCAACCCCTCTTCAATACCCGTACCAAGAATTCCAGCGCTCATCGAGCCCTCCTCCAAAGATCCTTTGCTTGCCCTGCTCCACCTCTGAGATGCGCACGCGAGTCACAGCGTGCTGCTCGTGCGCCGGCGAGCTGGCCGGCTGTCCGCCAGTTACCTGCGCGCGAGCAGCGGCGGTGTGACCCGGCGGGCGTAGTCCAGAGGTAATCGACTCCGCTCGTCGTTGAACGCTTCACTGGCACGACTCGCACTGCAGCCGTTCCTGCGGATCGATGGGGCACATCTGCCCGTCGATGTCATCGACCAGCGGCTGGCCGACCACGTCCAGCTCCTGTGCTCCGGCGGGCACCACCGGCTCGGCTTTCTCCTCGATCGCGACCGGTGCAGACGCGGCCGCACCGAACCCCCGCTTGGTCGGTGCGCTGGCGCCGAAGCCACGTCGTGGTGCACCGCCGCCCGAGCCGGGTGCTGTGGCTGCTGCTTTGTTGACCTTGACCGTGGACTGCTCGGCGGTGTGTCGCGGCTTCATGTGCAGGTAGTACGTGGTCTTGACGCCCATCTGCCACGCCTTGGCGTACAGCTCGAGCATGCCGTCGAGGTCCCGGTTCTCCAGATAGATGTTGCGGCTGATGGCCTGGTCGATCCACTTCTGGGCGCGAGCAGCGACGTGCAGGAATGCGTACGGCGACAGCTGGAAGCTGGTGCGGTAGATCTTGGTCAGCTCGGCTGGGATGTCCTCGATCTGAGACAGATCGCCTTGGTGGCGAAGCAAGTCCTCGCGCACCGTCTCCCAGAGCCCCAGCTGGCGCAGATCTTCGACCAGGTTGCGGTTCACCTCCAGGAACTTGCCCGAGCTGGTCGAGCGACTGAAGATCTGACTGAACTGTGGGTCCAGTCCCGGCGTCGTGCCGGCGACCAGGCCGATCGAGGCGGTGGGCGCGATGGCCATCAGCGTCGAGTTGCGGATGCCGATCTGCACCTTGCCGCGCAGTGCGTCCCAGTCCAGACGTGTGGTGCGATCGACGTCGACCTTTACGCCACGGTCGGCTTCAAGCAGATCGAGGGAGTCGATCGGCACCAGACCTTGGCTCCACCTGGAGCCGGCGAAGTTCGGGTAGGCGCCGCGTTCACGGGCCAGGTCGCAGGACGCATCAATGGCATGCCAGGAGACGAACTCCATGATCTGGTCCATCAGGTCGTAGGCCTGCTCGGACTCATAGGAGTAGCCGAACCGCTCGACGATGTCGGTGAATCCCATGACGCCCAGGCCCAGGGCACGGTTGAGCTCATTGGACCGCTCCGATTCGCGTACGGACGACAGCGTGATGTCGATGAGATTGTCGAGCTGTCGCACTGCCAGCCGTGTGGACTCGGCGAGCAGATCCCACTGAACTGCTGCGCTCTGGCGCCGGCCCGTGACGTGACGGGACAGGTTGATCGAGGCCAGATTGCACACCGCGACGTTGTCGCGATCCTGCGGCAGGGTGATCTCAGTGCACAAGTTGGACAGATGGATCGTGCCGGTGTTGCTGTTCAATGCGCGCGTGTTGACCGTGTCCTTCCAGGTCAACCACGGGTGCGACGTCGACTGCAACGTGATGAGGATCTGGCGGAACTGCTCACGGGCACGCAGCTTCTTGTGGCGCAGCTCGCCGGCGTCGGCCAAGGCTGTGTACTCGGCGTATCGAGCCGAGAACCGCTGTCCGTACAGCTCGACCAGGTCGGGAGTTTCGAGAGGGTCGAACAGGTACCAGTCGGCGTCGTCCTGAACGCGCTTCATGAACTCATCGCTGATCCACACCGCAGTGTTGGCCGTACGGGTGCGCCGATACGGGTCGCCAGAGTTCTGCCGCAGATCGAGGAACTGGGCGAAGTCCAGGTGCCAGTTCTCCATGTAGAAGCACAAGGCACCGAACTTCTTGCCGCCGCGACTGATGGCCCGCAGCGTCGAGTCGATCGTGTGCATGAACGGGATCGGACCGGTCGATGTCGTGTTGTTCGAACGGATGGGCGACCCTTCGGCCCGCAACTTGGAGACCGACAATCCGATGCCGCCGGTGCCCTTCGTCAGCCACATGACATCTCGTACGCTCTTGGCGATGTGCTCGATGTCGTCCTCCATCTGCATCACGAAGCAGTTGGACAACTGGCTGTAGGCAGTGCCGGCATTGACCAGGGTGGACCCGGCCGCGAGGTACTCCAGGCGCGACATCTTGTCGTAGAACAGCCGCGCGGCAGACGTCGGGTCCTCCTCGTTGAGCGCCAAGCCCATCGCGACCCGCATCCAGAAGAACTGGGGAACCTCCAACGGCGTGCCGTCGGGTTCTGTGATCATGTACCTGTTGCGCATGGTCTGGGCGCCGATGTAGCGCAGGAGATCATCGCGGTCCGGGTCGAGCGCCGAGCCGAGTGCCTCGAGGTCGAACAGCTCGACCAGTCGTGCATCGAGCAGCTTCAGCTCCACACCACGCGTGATTGAGCGGACGAACGCCGGGCCGTGGAACGTGTAGACCTCATCCCGGCTGACACCTTCGCCGAAGACTTTCTTGTACAGCGTCTTGATCAACAGTCGGGCGGCAATCGTGTCGAATGACGGATCATCCTTGACGTTCTGCAGGGCGATCCCGATGACGGCCTCGTCGAGCTGCTCACTGGTGATGCCGTCGAACAACGTGATCTCCAGCTCAGAGCGCAACTGAGTCACGCGGGTGATGGCGTCATCGAGACCGGTGGCGGCCTCCTCTATGGATCGCGCAATCTCGTAACCGTCATACGGCACCTGAGTCCCGTCGCGCTTGAGCACTGTGATCGTCGATGACTGATTCGCTTGCTGTTGCTCGCTCATGGTCCACCCCTCGTGAACTCTCGTCTGCGGAAGCAATCCACGCCACGAGAGGAGGTCGAGAGACCAGATCCTCCGACCTTTACCCACGAGGTCGCGGACCCCGCCGATTTCGGCGGGCACTGGCAGGTCTTCGGACTCATGGGCCAGGCACGACGTGCGTGCCGCCTACTGTCCGTCGCTTCCCGGATCGGCCGATCCAGTGCTGGGTGACGGAGTTCGTTCCCACTTACCGCTGCGGGGCAGTCCCGGACTCTCACCGGGTTCCCTCTTGCGACGACTCCCCTGGCTGAGGAGGCGAACCAGCTGCAGCCATCACCATATACGGTGAATCACACCGGTGTAACCCCAAGATGTTGTGTTAGGCGGATTTGGTTGCCAAACCGGTCGTAATTATTTGCGGACCTCGGCGTGTGCCTGGTTAGCGTGGCGGCGTGATACCGATGAAGATGCGCTACATCGCATGGCTTCCCGTCATCGCCTTCGATCGCAGGTGGCGCGAATCTTGGTTTGGGCGTGTTCCTCACCGGTGGAGCTGAGCATCGTTGTCGGCGGAACGCTGGTGCTGCTCGGCGTGCTGATGCTGATCGACCCCGTTGCTCACCTAGAAGCCGACCGGATCCACCTGTGCAACGCCCTGGGAATGACTTTTCGCACGTTCCCGGTCAATTCACCGGCGGACGTGTGGCTCGACGGCAAGGTGCTGCGCCACGTGCCCTCGGGGGACCAGAAGATCCTCAGCCTCGGGTTCGCGATCGATCCTCAGGACGCCGCGGCGGTCAAGGCGCAGCTCCCCGCCCAGTAACGTTTCGGCCAGTCAGTCACCGCGGAGGGCGCGTGCGGCCGCGGTGGCCAGCGCATCGGCGATCTCGTTGTCCGGGTCGCCCGCGTGCCCCTTGACCCAGCGCCACTCGACGTCGTGCGCCGCACAGGCCTCGATCAGCGCCAGCCACAGGTCGTCGTTCTTGACCGGCTGCTTGGCTGCCGTCCGCCATCCGTTGCGTTGCCACCCGTGCACCCACCGGGTGATGCCGTTGCGGACGTAGGTGGAGTCGGTTCGCAGGACGACCGTCGACGGTCGGGTCAAGGAGTTGAGCGCCTCGATCGGGGCCGTCAGCTCCATCCGATTGTTGGTGGTGTCCGGTTCGGCGCCGGACAGCTGCTTCTCGTGGGCGCCGTAGCGCAGCACCGCACCCCAACCGCCGGGGCCCGGATTACCCAGGCACGCGCCGTCGGTGGAGATCACGACGGGCAGCGCATCGGGCACGTCCGCAGCCTACGCAACCCGGCGTTGCGGCGATATCGTGACCCGGTGAAGACGTTGGTGACGGGCGGGGTGCGATCGGGCAAGTCGTTCCACGCCGAGACGATGCTCATCGGCGAGCCGACGGTCACCTACATCGCACCGGGCCCGGAGGCCGATCCGGTCGCTGATCCCGAGTGGGCCGCCCGCGTCGCGGCCCACCAGGCCCGACGACCCGACTACTGGGACACGGTGGAGAGCCACGACCTGGCCGCTGCGATCGGCCAGGCCGCAGGTGCGGTGCTGATCGATTGCCTCGGCACGTGGTTGACCTCGACGATCGACGAGCTCGACGGCTGGGACGCCACGATCGACGACTGGCAGCCCGAGCTGATGCGCCGACTCGACGCGGTGTGCGACGCGATCGCAGCGCACCCGTCGACCGTGGTCGCCGTGACCAACGAGGTGGGTCTGGGAGTCGTCCCCGAGCACCGCAGCGGCCGGGTCTTCCGAGACCTGCTGGGCATCGTCAACCAGCGGGTCGCAGCCGAGTGCGACGACGTCCTGCTCGTCGTCGCAGGACGCGTCCTCAAGCTCTGACCGCTCCTGGGAGGGGGTCAGGTGGCGGCGGTGGCGGCGAGGAGCATCGCCGCGAGGGCGAGCTCGATCGCTGCGCCGAACACGTCGCCGGTGATGCCGCCGAGGCGGGACACGCACCGCCACAGCACGACGGCCGCCGTGACGAGGCCGGCGCCGACGGCGATCGCGCCGATCCACCAGTCGAGCCCCGCCCGGTCGGCGACGACCGAGACGGTCGCTGCGACGGCGACCCAGACGGCGACGGCGGCCAGGGGTGGGACGCTCTGCGCGAAGCCGACCCCCAGTCCGTCCTCCCGCGCAGCCCGAACACCTCGAGCGCAGCACAACGGAAGGGCGGCCCGCGATGCGCAGACCACTGCCGCGACGAGCCAGGCTCCGTGAGGGACCGTCAGCAGGTGTCCCATCGACGCCGACTGGATGCCGAGCGTCAGCACGAGGGCGGCGGCGCCGGCGGGGCCGGCGCTGCTGTCCTTCATGACCGTCAGTGCACGGTCGCGTGCGTGCCCGGAGGTGAGGGCGTCCGCCACGTCGCTCAGACCGTCGAGGTGCAGCGCACGCGACCCGAGCGCGAGCAGACCCACGAGCGCGAAGCCGACCGCCCATGGATTCAGCTCGAGCTCGCCGGCGGCCCAACCCGTTGCGCCGACGAGCAGAGCCAACGGCAGGATTGCGACAGGGGCGACCGAAGCGGCGACGCCGGCCCGTGATCGATCGACTGCTGACGGGGGAGGCACCCTCAGCGCCGTGAGGGTGCCGACGGCCAGCAGGACACCGTCGACGAATCGACCACGGTCAGCCATTCGGCATCAGGTCGGTCAACAACGCGACGTCACGCAGCAACAGTGCGGCTGACCGGACGAGCGGTACCGCAGCGGCTGCGCCGCTGCCCTCACCCAGCCGCAGCTGCAGATCGAGCACGGGCGTGAGACCGAGCTTGTCCACGGCCACGGACAGCGCGGGTTCGGTCGAGCGGTGGCCGGCCGCGAACCACGCCGCAGCACCGGGCGCCAGACGGTCGGCCATCAAGGCCGCTGCGACGGAGATGACCCCGTCCAGCAGGACGGGAACACCCGCGCGCGCCGAAGCGGCCATGAACCCGGCCGAGGCGGCGATGTCCGCGCTGCCCAGCGCAGCCAGGGTCTGGAAGGGGTCGCCGACGCGATCTCCGGCGCGATCGAGCGCGCGCTGAATGACGGCCACCTTGTGCTCGAACGTCGAGTCGTCGATCCCGGTGCCACGCCCGGTGATTTCGGTCGCCGACATCCCGAGCGACGCTGCGACCAGCGCCGTCGCCGGGGTGGTGTTGCCGATGCCCATGTCGCCGCTGATCAACAGCTGCGCACCGGCGGCGACTTCTTCCGCCGCGATCTGCTCGCCGGCAGTGATGGCTCGCCGCGTCTCGTCGAGCGTCAAGGCGTCCTCGACGTCGATGCGCCCCGAACCCCGACGCACCTTGAAGGCGGTCACCTCGGGGGGCACGTCCAGGTCGGCGTCGACCGCGATGTCGAGCACGCGGACCGTGACTCCGTGCTGGGCGGCCAGCACACAGACCCCCGCCTTGCCGAGCAGGAACGCGTGCACCATCGCGCCGGTGATCTCGCGCGGATACGCCGAGACGCTGTGATGCGCCGTCACTCCGTGATCACCCGCGAAGATGACGGCCCGCACGCGCTCGACGGGCTCCGGGGGCACCCGCCCTTGCGTCGCGGCGACCCAGACGGCCAGCTCGCCCAACCGGCCCAACGCGCCGGCCGGGGTCGCAAGCAAGGCCAGACGCTGCTCGGCATTGCGTCGAGCCTCGCTGGAGGGTGGGTCCACGCGCTGATCAGCTGAGGTGCGGTTCACGCGGTCATCGTCCCACTCGGTGTGGAACGGTCAGGGTTCGGGCGAGGTCATGTCGGCCGGGCTGAGGAGAGTCGCTCGTCACACGGAATTGCCCAGATGCAAGTGAGAGGGTAGGTTCCGAACTGTGCCACCAG
>DATMSF010000201.1:0-1647 GCA_035565535.1 Aeromicrobium sp. | reverse complement strand
GACGCAGCGGCCGGCGTGGTGGAGTACTACAGCGACTCCGACGTCGGACCCGGACCGTCGGAGACCGCGGTGTCGGCGTTCGCCGGGTCGCAAGGTGGATTCCTGATCGCTCCGGCGTCGACGTGGTCGAGCGGGCTGCTGGCGCCCCTGGGCAGCGAGTTCGGTGTCGCGGCCTATCCGATCGTCGACGAGAGCACAGCAGGCAACAACCCCGGGGAGAGCGAGGTGCTGGCGATCTCGGCCGACAGCACCCGGACCGAGGAGGCTCAGGCGCTGCTCGACTGCCTCACCGATGACGAGACGGTCTCGACGCTCGTCGCTGCCACCGGCCACGCCCCCGCGCGCGACGCCCTGCTCGGCTATGCCGGCGTCACCGGGGCGGTGCCCACCAACGAGGTCCTGACAGAGGTCCTGCCCACCGCGGTCACGGTGCCCGTCAGTGAGCACTGGAACGCGGTCCGCCGAGCGATCGATGCGACCTGGTGGCCGCTGGACTCCGTCACGCTGAACTCCACTCCTCAGCAGGCGGCCGCCGCCGTCGAGGCCGCTGAGCAAGGGACCCTGCCGTGAGGCGCCGCGATCTGGCGCGACTGCTGCCCGCCGTCGTCGTCCTCGCGTTCGTGGCATTCCTGCCGTTGGGCCGAGTCGCTTGGACGTCGGTGCACCGATCGACGGTCACCGGAAGCGAATTCAACGGCGCCGACAACTACGTGAACCTGTTCACCAACAGCACCTGGTGGCTGGCCGTCGCGACGACCCTGGTGATCGTCACGTTCGTGGTGCTCATCCAGATGATCCTCGGCACCGTGATCGGCGCGGCGCTGCACCGGGTCACGGTGCTGTGGCCGGTCACCCGGGTGCTGGTGCTGGCGCCACTGACGCTGCTGTCGGCCGTCAGCGTGGTGACGTGGCGGGACGCCGTCGACGGCGGGTACCTGGCGGAGTGGTTCGACCTGGGCGAGGCTGGTTCGGTGACCAGGCTCGTCGCCGTCACCGTGTCCGAGACGTGGAGAGGCACCGGTCTCGTCGCGGCCGTGGTCGCCGTCGCACTATTCGCCGTGCCGCGGTCGCTTTCGTCGGCGACCATCGCGGACGGCGCGACCGTGCTGCAGCGGTGGCGCCGCGTCGTGCTGCCGGCGATCGCCCCGGCGATGGCCGGTGTCGCGATGTTCCGCGTGCTCGACACCTTCCGGGTGGTCGATGGTCCCCTGCTGGCCGGCGATGTCGACAGTGAGCTGACGACCGCGCCGCTGCTGACCTGGACCACCCAGTTCACGGCGTTCGAATGGGGCCTCGGCGCCGCGATGTCGATCATCGTGCTGGTGGTGGCCGCTGTGCTCGCGGTGATCATCGGACCGTTGTTCCGGGTCAGGAGGCTGCTGTGATTCGCTCGCGCCTGGCCGCCTCGGTCGTCGCCTTCCTGATCGGCTTCGCGGTCTCCAACGTCGGTCTGCTGATGGTGCCGCGGCCCGACACGTGGCTGTGGTTGGCCGCCGGCATCGTGATGATGCTGACCGGTGTCGTCGGTGTCCTGTTCGCCGACACCCGCCGCAATCTGTCGATCTGGTCGCTGCTCGGTGTCGAGGTGTTCGTGTGCTTCACGCTGGCTCCGCTGTTGTGGGTGTTCCGCAGCGCGACGGCGGCACC
>DATMSF010000200.1:0-3125 GCA_035565535.1 Aeromicrobium sp. | reverse complement strand
GGTCGATGATGGCGGGCCCTTCGATCGAATTTCCGGCGACGAGCTCGTCGCGGTCGAACACCGGCGTCGCCACGCGCCCACCAGCTTCCTCGAAGTAGACCTGGCGCACGCCCAGTGGCGACGGCACCGGTGTGTCCGACGGATCCTGCTGAGGGAAACGGGGTTTCGGTGTCTCACCGATGGCACGGACGCCGATCTGGTAGATCTCGACCTCGACATCGTCACGACGGAACGAATAGTCACGCTCATGCTCTTCGTGGAAGAGTTCGACAGCCCTGTCGAGGAAACCGTCCCGGTCGTCGGCGGCGACGGTGAGCGACCGCCACTGCCCCGCGTAACGCATGCTGATGGAGCGGTCGATCCGCATGCTGTCCTCCTCGACGCCCTCATGCCGTAGCCGCGCGAGGCCCTCCTTTTCCAGCTGTGCGAACTCGGATTCGAGTTCGGCCGGGTCCACTTGAGAGGCGATGCGCTGGAACATCGCCGACAGGTCGTGGCGGATGTCGACGAGCAGACATCCTTGCGCCGAGGTGATTCCGGGATGCGGTGGCACCACGACAGTGGGAATCGACAGCTCCTTGGCCAAGGCGGCACCGTGCAGCGCCCCGGCCCCGCCGCAGACCACCAGAACGAAGTCGCGCGGGTCGTATCCACGGCGGATCGACAGCAAGCGCACCGCATCGGCCATGTTGGCGTTGGCGACCTGGATGATGTTCGACGCGGCGGTGTCGACGTCGAGGTCGAGGCGCTCGGCGATGCCGGTTCGCACGGCCTGGCGGGCGGCATCGGCGTCGAGCGTGAGTTCGCCACCGATCAGGGACTCACCGAGCCTGCCGAGCACCAGATTGGCGTCGGTGTTGGTCGGCTCGGTACCACCGAGCCGGTAACACGCGGGACCTGGTGTGGCACCGGCAGACTGGGGCCCGTTTCGTAGCGAGCCGGCCTCATCGATCCACGCCAGTGAACCTCCGCCCGCGCCGATGGTGAGAACCTCGATGCTGGGGAAGCAGATCGGGAACCCGTACTCGACCTGCCACCGTTTGGTGGTGCGGATCTCGCCGTCGTAGACCAGCGAGATGTCCGTGCTCGTCCCACCCATGTCGAGACCGATCGCGTTGGGGTATCCACAGCGGGCAGCGATGTCGGCCACCGCGATGGCACCTGCGGCGATGCCCGACGCTGCCAGCCGCACCGGGTACCGGTCGACCATCGCGGGCGTCATCGAGCCGCCTCCGGAGTGCAACAACAGCAGGTCGCCGTCGTAGCCGTCGTCGCGCAGGGATCCCTCGAGGCGGTTGACGTACCCGCTCACCAGGGGTGCGAGCACCGCGTTGGCCACGGTGGTCGACGCCCGGTCGTACTCGAAGATCTCCGGCAGGATCTCGCTGGACGTCGAGACCGTGACGTCCGGGATCTCCTCGATCAGGATGTCGCGCATCCGCCGCTCGTGGACGTCGTTGACGTAGGAGTTCATGAAGCAGACGGCCACGGTCCGAACGCCTTTGCGTCGCAGGATGCGCGCGACATCGCGCGCCTTGTCCTCATCGAGCGCGGTGACGATCGACCCGACGTAGTCGATGCGTTCGGGAACTTCGTACCGGTTGCGACGCTGGATGTACGGCGGGCCGACGTCGACGTAGGCATCCCAGAGTTCATCCTTCGTACCGTCGCGGATCTCCAGGATGTCGCGGAACCCTTCGCTGCACACCATCGCGGCGGCGGGGAACCGGCGGGTGATCAACGCGTTGGTCGCGACGGTCGTGCCGTGCGAGAACAGCGCCACCGATGAGAGGTCGACGCCCGCGGACCGCACCCCGGCGACGACCGCCTGCATGGGGTCGTGCGGGGTCGACGGCACCTTGGCGACGCGGGTGCTCTGGTCGCGCTCGTCGAAGATGCACACGTCGGTGAACGTTCCACCTACGTCGACAGCCACCCGGAGGGTTTTCGTGGCTGTGTCCAGCTTCATTGCAAAGCCTCCTTTGGTCGAGTGTGGTCCAGTATTGAGCTGCATGAATCGGTCGCCAATTGGAGAATGTGACTGTGGGCTACGCTGATATTGGAGTTTTTGACAGACGAAGGATCGGGCCGTCACAAACGTGTTAAAGGACGATTTCCGGCTGATTGACCTGCTGCTCGACCAGTCACTCGGCCTCGCTCTCGTGAGCGACTGCGACCCCCACGTGCCCGTGACAGGCGCCCACACCATCGAGATCGCCCATCCGTCGGACTGGCTACAACCGGGAACGGTGATGCTCACGACGGGGCTGCTGTACGGCGAGCCGGACAAGCGCGGCAAGTCGGCCCGGGCGTTCCGCGCTCTGGTGCGCGAGTTGGTCTCGGCCGGTGTCGCCGCGCTCGGCTACGGCCTCGGCGTGGTCACCGACGACGTGCCGCGCGCACTGGTCGACGAGGCGAACCGCCAGCACTTCGCAGTGTTCACCGTCCCACGTGAGGTCTCCTTCATGACGGTGATCGATCGGGTCGTCGAACAGACCCATTCGGGAGAGCCGCACTCCCTGCGGCGCGTCTTGCAGATGCAGGACCATCTGCTCGACGCGCTCGGGGCCACCGAGCCGGAGCAGGAGCTGATCTCCCGGCTGTCGGCGATACTGCGGTGCAGCGTGCTGCTCTACAACGAACTCGGTGATGTCGTCGCCTCCTCCGGCAAGGCGCCTTCGCATCTGATGCGTTCCCAATTACGCGGCCGCAGCGGGCATCTGCGCTTCAGCGTGGGGAAATGGTCGGTGACCGCCGACTCGATCGAGCCAGGCGGTGAGCCGCACTGGCTCGTGGTCGCCTCGACCCGTCATGAGATTCCCGACGCGCTGGCCCGATCGACCCTTGAGGTCGCGGTTCGGCTTCTCAACGCGATCGAACGGTCGCGTTACCGCGCTGCGGTGCAGAACCGTGCCAGACAAGCCGCATTCGTGCGGGAGCTGGTCGCCGGCGAGATCGTCGACCAGTTCGGCGCCGAAGGACATCTCGAGTCGTTGCGGTTCGGGCATCGGCCCCGATTGCGGGTGTTCGCGATGTCTCCGACCGCCGATTACGACGCCGGCCGCTGGGCGACCCGTGCTCCGACGGTGCTGGACGCACTGGAACAGGATGCGCTGGACCTCGCA
>DATMSF010000199.1:0-2060 GCA_035565535.1 Aeromicrobium sp. | reverse complement strand
ACCACTGCCTCGGTGCGGCCGCTGCCCGCATGATGGGTCGGGTGACGTTGACCGAGCTGCTCGAACGCATTCCCGATTTCCGTGTCGACCTCGACGCGGTGACCTGGGCGGACGGTCCGTACGTCCGCCGACCCCTGTCCGTCCCACTGGAGGTGGCATGACCAAGACCTGGCTGGCCGACGACGTCGCCGAAGCGGCGACCGAGCGGATCCTCGACGCGGCCGAGACGTTGTACGCCGAGCACGGGCTCAACGGCATCAGCATGGACGCCGTCGCGCAGGCCGCCGGCTGCTCCCGGGCGACGCTGTACCGCTACTTCGACAACCGGCAGGCGCTGCAGTTCGCGTTCGCGCATCGCGAGGCGTTGCGCATCGTCGAGGTCGTCGCGAATCGTCTGGAGAAGATCGACGATCCGTTGCAGCGGGCTGTCGAGGCGGTGATGGGCGCCATCGGCGAGGTGCGCGCCAAGCCGTCGTTGCTGTCGTGGGTCGTGCCGGGCGAGGCCGGGCAGGTCAGCCAGGTGCTGCGGGAGTCGCCGCTGATCGAGTCGTTCACGGCCCGCTTCGTCGGCGGCCGTGACGACATCCCCGACCTGGATCTGGCGCGCTGGGTGTTGCGCTGCATCGTGTCGTTCCTGGCCGTGCCGGGAGAGAACACGGCCGAGGAACGCCGCCTGATCGAGCGCTTCTTGGCCCCGCACCTGACGGTGCGCTGAGGTCAGCTCAAGCCGAGGACCCGCCCGAGACAGCTGGTGACGAGCGCGTCGATGTTGCACAGACCGGGCGGGCGGACCGGCTCGTAGTCGGCGGGGTTGCCGTCGCGAGCGATGACGTCGGTGTAGGTCGCGACGCCGTCGGTCGGCGTGCGGGTCAGTGCCGGGTCGGTGGCCACGTCGACGGTCCACAGGCCGAAGCGCGGGCGATAGCTGCCCCACTCGTAGTTGTCGGTGATGGACCAGTAGTTGTAGCCGATCACGTCCGCCCCGTCGGCGATCGCTCGCTGCATCCAGTAGATGTGGTCGCGCAGGTGGTCAGATCGCGTGTACCCGTCGGCCCGCGGCTTGCCGTTGTCGGTCGACATGCCGTTCTCGACGATCCAGATCGGCAGGTCCGGGAACTGCTTCGCGTACGACATCAGCGCGTAGTACAGACCCTCCGGAGCGGGATCGATGTCCCACATCGCGCCGGTCAGAGCGTTGATCGCCGACGGATTGTCCAGCGCCGCACCGTAGTAGTAGTCGATGCCGAGGAAGTCCAGCTTCATCTGCCGGGTGAACAACAGGTCGAGGACCGGCGCTGCCCCAGGAATGTAGGCGACGTTGCTCGAGACCATGGCCCCCGGGTCCTCGGCGTGGATCATGGCGTAGACCCGGTTGTGGGCCTGGACGACCTTGCTCGGCAGGGCGAGCGTGGCGAGCGGGTTGGCCCCCTCGGTCAGCTCGTTGCGCAGGTACCACGTGGGTTCGTTGAACGTGATCCAGGTGACCCCACGCCCGGCGTACCGCTGGACGATCCGGGTCGCGAACGCCGTGAACTGGTCGACCGACGTGCGAGCGGACCAGGCGCCCTGGTCGACGAACCAGGCCGGATGCACCCAGTGCGACAACGTGATCATGGGTTTCATCCCGTGCGCCTCGATCTGGTCGACCACGTCGTCGTAGAAGGCCAGCGCGTCCGCGTCGTAGACACCAGGTCGCGGTTCGACCCGCGCCCACTCCACACCGAATCGGAAGGTGTCGACGCCCAGGCTCGCGGCGTTGGCGATGTCCTCGCGGTAGCGGTGCAGGAAGTCGACCGAGCTGCCGTACGCCTCGTGCTGGTCGTCGTACGCCGACCAGTTGCTCGGCGGTGCGTCACCCTCGGACTGGTAGCCGCTCGTCGCGACGCCCCAGTGGAAGTCGGCCGGGACGGGAGGCAGCTCGGCGGCTCCAGCAGGACCGGCGGTCAGGCTCAATCCTGCGGCGGCCGCGACGGCGACGACGAGGAGGAGGCGGCGCATCTCAGCGCACCCGCAACCTGCGCATCAACTTCAGCGACATCTGCGTCTGCTTGGCGTACTGC
>DATMSF010000198.1:0-2267 GCA_035565535.1 Aeromicrobium sp. | reverse complement strand
TCGAGGCCGACGACGTGATCGGCACGCTCGCAACTCATGCCGAGGGGCCGGTCGACATCGTGACGGGTGATCGTGACCTGTTCCAGCTGGTCGACGACGATCGCGGGGTTCGCGTCATCTACCCGGCGATCGGCGGGATCCGTGACGCCCAGGTCGTGACGGGTGAGTGGATGGTCGGCAAGTACGGCATCCGTCCCGATCAGTACGTCGACTACTCGGTGATGCGCGGCGACGCCTCGGACGGACTGCCCGGGGTGCCCGGTATCGGCGAGAAGACCGCGGCCGCGCTGCTGACCGAGTTCGCGGACCTGGACGGCATCCTGGCAGCAGCCGCCGACCCCGAGTCGTCGATCAAGGCCCGACCGCGCGCCTCGCTGCTGGCCTCGGCCGACTACATCGAAGCAGCACGCGAGGTCGTCGCTGTCCGTCGCGACGCCGTCCCGGTGACCGCCTATGCCCTGTCCCCCATCGACGAGCCGGCCCTGCGTGCCTTCGGCGACCGGTGGTCGCTCGGCTCCGTCATCGACCGAGCCGTCACCGCTTTGACCACCGGCCACTAGGACACCACGGTCGCACGGTGCCCTGAGGCATCAGCTCGTGACGCTGGTGTAGGTCACGACGCCACGGCGGAGCAGGTCCAGGGCGGCGCGGGCAGTGGACCGAAGATCGCCGGGGCCTGCGGCGTCGGCGATCTGGGCGACGACGTCGATGAGCTGCTTCATGGCGCGCACGAAGTCGCCTGCGGCCATCTCGGTGTGGCTCAGCACGGTGTCCAGCGACGCACCTTCGCACCAGGCATGGACCGCCTCGGCGAAGCCGAAGTCGGGTCGGTGCAGAAAACGCAGCCGGTGCTCGCGCTCCAGGCCCATGATCTCCACACACAACGCGTCCATGCGGTGTGCCACGTCCCGCGATCCCGCGGTCGGTAGCCGAGGCGCGGGCAGCTCGTCGTCACGCCGGGTCTCGAACGTCAGTCCGCTCGCCACGGCGGCCAGCTCGGACGCCGTCAGGCCCTCCCAGACTCCTTCTCGCAGGCACTCGCTGATCAACAGGTCCAGCTCGCCGTAGAGGCGCTTGAGCCGTTCTCCGTCCGGGGTGACCGTGTCGCCCTCCAGGTAGCCGAGCGTGTCGAGCACCCGGCAGACGCGATCGAACTGCCGCGCCACGGTGTTGGTGCGCTGGTCGATCCGCGACCGCTGATTTCGGGTGTCACGCTCGAGCTTGAGGTAGCGCTCGGCCCAGCGGGCGTGCTGCTCGCGATCGGGGCAGTCATGACACGGGTGCTCCCGCAGCTGCTGACGCAGCTGTTCGATCCGCGGATCTGCCTTCGTCCGGGCCGGCACGTCACGGTAGGGCTTGGGATGCTTGCCCGGACCGTGCGGCATCCGGTTGCGCAGCGTCGAGGCCAGGTCACGCCGCGCCTGCGGATCGCGCGGATTGAACTTGCGCGGGATGCGGATGTTGGCCAGCGCCGTCACGGGAGTCGGGAAGTCGATCATCGCCAGCCGGCGAGCCTGCCGGTTCGCCGTGAGCACCATCGGTCGGGGCCCTTGGCTGTCGCCCACCGTCCCGGGATCGAGCACCACGGCCAGTCCGGCGAACTTGCCGGTGGGGACCTCGATCACGTCTCCGACCTTGAGCTCCAACAACGACCTGATCGCGGCTTCGCGCTGGTCGGCCTTGCGGTCCTTGGCGCCCTTGGCCTCCAGGTCGCTGATCTCGCGGCGGATCCGCGCGTACTCCATGAAGTCGCCCAGGTCGCACCGTGCCGACTCCAGGTACCCGGCGAGGGCGTCGTCAGCCTTGCGGATCTGCCGGGCCAGCCCGACCACGGCACGGTCGGCCTGGAACTGGGCGAAGGACTGCTCCAGCAGGTCGCGGGCGACGGTGCGGCCGACCTGACCGACCAGGTTGATCGCCATGTTGTAAGAAGGCTGGAACGACGAGTTCAACGGATAGGTGCGAGTCGAGGCCAGTCCGGCGACCTGACGAGGATCCAACCCGGCCTGCCACAGCACGACACCGTGGCCCTCGACGTCGATGCCCCGGCGCCCCGCACGGCCGGTCAGCTGGGTGTACTCCCCCGGTGTGATGTCGGCGTGGGTCTCCCCGTTCCACTTGGTCAGTCGTTCGATCACGACCGAACGGGCCGGCATGTTGATCCCCAGGGCGAGGGTCTCGGTGGCGAACACCGCCTTGATCAGGCCGCGACTGAACAGGTCCTCCACGCACTCCTTGAACGTCGGCAGCATGCCGGCGTGGTGGGC
>DATMSF010000197.1:0-6506 GCA_035565535.1 Aeromicrobium sp. | reverse complement strand
GGTGGCACACGTGCAGGCGTGAACCGACGTGCTCGGCGAGCAGCACGTCACGGGCGATGATCGCCTCCTCGGCGACCGCGGGCCAGCCCTGCAGGCCCAGCTCGCCCGACAGCACGCCCTCGTTCATCTGGGCACCTTCGGTCAACCGCGGCTCCTGTGCGTGCTGGGCGATGACGCCGTCGAAGGCCTTCACGTACTCCAGGGCTCGCCTCATCAGCACGGCATCGCTGACGCACTTGCCGTCGTCGGAGAACACCCGAACCGCTGCCGCCGAGTCGGCCATCGCCCCGAGCTCGGCCAGGCGCTCCCCGGCCAGCCCGACCGTCACGGCACCGACCGGCTGGACGTCGCAGTACCTGGACTCGCGGCCCAGCCTCCACACCTGTTCGACGACGCCCGCGGTGTCCGCCACGGGGTCGGTGTTGGCCATCGCATGTACACACGTGTACCCACCTCGAGCGGCTGCCTGCGCCCCGGTGTGCACCGTCTCGGCGTCCTCTCGACCGGGTTCACGCAGGTGCGTGTGCAGATCGACCAGCCCGGGCAGAGCGATCAGACCGTCGGCGTCGACGACGGTCGCCCCGTCGGCGGTCAGCCCACGGCCCACGGATCGCACGACGCCGTCTTCGATCAGCAGATCGGTGGGGTCGCCGCCCAGCACAGCTGCACCGCGGATCAGGTACGTGGTCATCGAGCGCCTTCGTTGTCGGAGTGGATGTTCTCGGTACTGCCCGAGGTGTCAGGGCCGGTGTCGTCGGTCTGACCGCCGACCAGCAGGTACAGCACCGCCATGCGGACGGCGACACCGTTCGTGACCTGCTCGACGATGACGGAGCGTTCGCAGTCGGCCACGTCGGCGCTGATCTCCATCCCGCGGTTCATCGGGCCCGGGTGCATCACGATCGCGTGGTCCTGCAGACGGTTCATCCGCGCGACGTCGAGCCCGTAGCGGCGGCTGTACTCACGCGCGCTGGGGAAGTAGGCGGCGTTCATCCGCTCGGCCTGAACCCGCAGCATCATGACGGCGTCCGCCTTCTCCAGCGAGGCGTCGAGGTCGTACGAGGTCTGGACCGGCCACGCGTCGACGCCGACCGGCAGCAACGTGGGCGGGGCGACGAGCGTGACGTTGGCACCGAGCGTGTTCAGCAGCAGCGCGTTGGAGCGGGCGACACGACTGTGCAGGACGTCGCCGACGATCGTGATGTTGCGCCCCGCCAGGTCGCCGCCGAGGTGCTTGCGAGCGGTGAACGCGTCGAGCAGCGCCTGGGTGGGATGCTCGTGAGTACCGTCACCGGCGTTGACGACGGCGCCGCGAGTCCACTGCGAGTGCGCCAGGCGATGCGGAGCACCCGAGGCGCTGTGCCGGATCACGACGGCGTCGGCTCCCATGGCCTGCAGTGTCAGCGCAGTGTCCTTGAGACTCTCGCCCTTGCTGACGCTCGATCCCTTGGCCGAGAAGTTGATGACGTCGGCCGACAGTCGCTTGGCCGCCGCCTCGAAGCTGATGCGCGTGCGCGTCGAGTCCTCGAAGAACAGGTTGACGATCGTGCGACCGCGAAGCGTGGGCAGCTTCTTGATGGGCCGTCTGGCCACACCCAGCAGCTCTTCTGCGGTGTCGAGGATCCGGACCGCCTCGTCGCGACTCAGGTCGCCGGCACTGAGCAGGTGCTTCATGCCTGGCCTCCTTCGCCGACGGCTTCGATCGTGACGGAGTCCTCGGCGTCGATCTCGGCGAGTCGCACCTTGACCTTCTCCTCCATCGACGTCGGCAGGTTCTTGCCCACGTAGTCGGCCCGGATCGGCAGCTCGCGGTGGCCTCGATCGACCAGGACCGCCAGCTGCACAGCGCGGGGACGGCCGTGGTCGGCCAGCGCGTCGAGCGCCGCTCGGATGGTGCGGCCACTCATCAGGACGTCGTCGATCAGCACGACGACGCGGCCGTCGATGTCGTCGGGGATGTCGGTGTGCTCCAGCGATCGCGCCGGCTGCAGCCTCAGATCGTCCCGGTACATCGTGACGTCGAGCGCTCCGGACGAGATGTCGCGACCCTCGACCTGTGACATCTTGGCCGCGATGCGCTGGGCGAGGTGCACCCCGCGGGTCGGGACACCCAGCAGCACCAGATCGTCGGCGTCACGATTCTTCTCGAGAATCTCGTGGGTGATGCGGGTCAACGCTCGGGAGATGTCCTGGTCGTCCAGGACCGTCCGAGCGGACGCGGGCACAGCAACCAACGCTGACCTCTCCTTCTCCGCCTCACGGGACGGTGGTTAAAGGATGGTTCTGGACGAGGTTATCAGGGCGACCATCGACACCCGGCGGCAGGTCTGCACGGCGGTGTCGCGCCCGCTGACCCCGCCGAACGGCTCGATCGGGACCGACTACGCCGTCTTGACCTGGGCGATCCGTCCCAGCAGTCCACCGACGAACTTGGGCGACTCATCGGTCGACAGATCGCGAGCCAGGTCGACCGCCTCGCTGACGGCGACCTGATCGGGCACGTCGTCGCAGTACAAGATCTCGAATGCGCCGATGCGCAACAGATTGCGATCTACTGCCGGCATGCGTTCGAGCGTCCAGCCCACCGAGTGCTCGGCGATCAACGCATCGAGCTGTTCCTGGTGGGCGATGACGCCCTCGACGAGTGCGGCCGCGTAGTCGTTCGCGGGGTGCTCGTGATCGGGCGCTCGACGTTCGGCGAGCGTGCCACCGGTCGGCAGCGCCTGCAGCTCGGACTCGAACAGCACGTCGAGCGCTCGCTTGCGTGACTTGGTACGCGCAGACATCAGGCCTTCACACGGCCGAGATAGCTACCGTCACGGGTGTCGACCTTGATCTTCTCGCCGGTGTCGAGAAACAGCGGCACCTGGATCTCCTTGCCGGTCTCCAGCCGCGCCGGCTTCGTGCCGCCGCTGGAGCGATCGCCCTGCAGGCCCGGCTCGGTGTGCTCGATGACCAGCTCGACCGACGCGGGCAGCTCGACGTACAGGACACGACCTTCGTTGGTCGCCACGACCGCTTCCTGGTTCTCTAGCAGGTAGTCGACGGCGTCGCCCATGACCTCGGGGGTGACCTCGATCTGGTCGTAGCTCGTGGTGTCCATGAAGACGTAGCTGCTGCCGTCGTTGTACAGGTACTGCATCGTGGACTTGTCCACGTTCGCGGTGTCGACCTTGGTGCCAGCATTGAACGTCTTGTCGACCGACTTGCCGGTCTCGACGTTCTTCAGCTTGGTGCGGACGAAGGCGGGGCCCTTGCCGGGCTTGACGTGCTGGAACTCGATGACGGACCACAGGCCTCCGTCGATCTTGAGGACCATGCCGTTCTTCAGGTCGTTCGTGGTTGCCATCAGGCGATCTCCAGAAGGTCGGTGGGCGTCGTTGTGAGGATCTCCGCGTGGGACCCGACGGCGACGGTGTCTTCGATGCGCACTCCCCCACGGCCCGGCAGGTAGATCCCCGGCTCGACCGTCAGGACGGTGCGGCTGACCAGTCTACCGGCGTGCTGCGCGCCGATGAACGGGTCCTCGTGGATCTGCAGTCCGACCCCGTGTCCCAAGCCGGTCGTGAAGTGCTCGAGCCACCCGGAGGCCTCCAACGAACGACGCGCTGCCGCGTCCACGTCGGCCACTGCGGTGCCCTCGGTGCACACCGCGACACCGGCGGCTTGTGACTCCTGGACGGCGGCGTGGATCTCGCGCTGCCAGTCGGCGGCGGGCCCGATCGTGACGGTCCGGGTGCAGTCGGCGTGGTAGCCGTCGACGCGCGCACCGAAGTCGACCTTGAGCAGGTCGCCGACGGCCACGGGGCGATCGGTCGGCTCGTGGTGCGGGATCGCGCTGTGCTCGCCGGCGGCGACGATCGTGTCGAAGGCGATCGCCTCGGCACCCAGCTCGAGCATGCGGTTCTCCACCAGTCGCGCGAGCTGGCGCTCGGTGCGTCCGGACAGTCGTTGGGTCCAGAGCCACTCCAGGGCATCGACCGAGATCTGACAGGCCCGACGCAGGGCCGCGACCTCGGTCTCGTCCTTGACCTCCCGCAGGGACTCCACGACGCGCTCGGCGCCGACCAGCTGCGCCGTCGACCGCTCGGTCAGGTCGCGATGGGCGTCGACGCTCAACGTGTGGGTCTCGACGGCCCACGTCCCGTGGAGACGGGCAGCGGCGGATCCGATCAGATCACGGTCGACGACGACCTCGAGGTCAGGGCACTGCACGGCTGCCTGATCGCGGTATCGGCCGTCGGTCAGCAGGACGGCCGGACCGTCGGACGCGACCACGACAGCGCCGTTCGAGCCGGTGAATCCGGTCAGATATCGCACGTTGACCAAGGTCGTGACCACGATGCCGTCGAGGCCACGATCGTGCAGGATCGATCGGAGCCGCCCGATCCGGGTGCCGGTCACGAGCTGACGGCTCGGTAGCACTCGCGGAGCAGTGCTTCGTCCGGCCCTGCGAAGATCACCGGCTTGGTACGTCCGGGAGGATTGCTCGGGTCGGGGACCAGCGAGGTCGGCGGCTGCCGCTGCAGCACGACGAAGCGCAGCTGGTCGCCTCGGGACTTCTTGTCAAGTCGCATCGTCGCCAGGAGCGCATCCCAGACATCGGAGCGGTACGACGTGGGCAGCCCGGCAGCCTGCAGCACGCGGCGGTGCCGGACGAACACCGCGTCGTCGATGCGTCCGGTGCGGTGGGCCAGCTCGGCGACGAACACCATGCCGATCGAGATGGCCTCACCGTGTCTCATCCCGCCGTGATCCTCGAACGTCTCGATCGCGTGACCCAGGGTGTGACCGTAGTTGAGCGCCTCGCGCCCGATGCCGCCGTCAGCGCCTGTCTCGCGGAAGTCGTTCGCCACGGTGTCGGCCTTGACCTTGATGCCTCTCACCACCAGATCGGCCAACAGGTCGCCCGTGACGTCCATCGCGGCGGACGGGTTGTTCTCGAAGTCGTCGAGGATCGTCGTGTCCGCGATGAAGCCGCACTTGAGCACCTCTGCCAGTCCGCTGCGCAGCTCGGCACCCGGCAGCGTCTGCAGCGCGTTCAGGTCGCACAGCACACCGATGGGCTCGTAGAACGCGCCGACCAGGTTCTTGCCGTGGGCGGTGTTGATGCCGGTCTTGCCCCCGACCGCAGCGTCGACCATGCCGAGCACCGTGGTCGGGACGTTGACGAAACGCACACCGCGCAACCACGTGGCGGCGACGAAACCTGCGAGATCGGTCGTCGCGCCACCGCCGAGCCCGACGACGACGTCGGACCGGGTGAACCCGGCGTCGCCGAGGATGCCCCAGCAGAAGTGGAGCACGTCGGCGTCCTTGGCGGCGTCGCCGTCCGGTACCTCGATCAGGTGCACCTGCAGTCCGGTGTCGAGCAGGCCGAACCGCAATGTCTGCGCCCTGACCGACAGCGCTCGCGGATGGATGATCGCCACGCGATGCGTGTCGCCTGTGGACACCAGCTCGCGCAGCTGGTCGCCAATGCCTCGACCCACCACCACGTCGTAGGGGTGGTCGGTGTGCACCGTGATACGGCGCGTCATGCGTCCTCCTCCGATCGTTTCGCGAGCCAGTCGACGATGACCTCCGCCACGCCCGCCGGGTCCAGCTCGTCGGTGTCGACGGTCAGGTCGGCGACCTCGGCGTACAGCGGTCGGCGCGCGTCGAGCAGGGACTTGAGCTGGGACCGCACGTTACCCAGCAGCAGGGGCCGTCCGGCGCCGAGCCCGACCCGCGAGGCCGCACCCGACAGGCTCACGTCGAGGAACACGACGGTCCGGTCGTGGAGCAGCCGGCGTGTCGCCTCGCTCAGAACCGCGCCGCCGCCGAGCGCCAGCACACCCGCGTGCTCCTCGAGCGCGACCGCGACCGCGTGCTCCTCCAGCTCGCGAAAGTGCGGTTCTCCGCGCGTCACGAAGATGTCCTGGACGGTCTCCCCCTGGGCCATCTCGATGTCGTGGTCGGTGTCGCGCAGGGCGACACCCAGGCGCTGGGAGAGTGCTTCACCGACCGTGGTCTTGCCCGCTCCGGGCGGGCCGACGAGCACGACCACCGGACCCGTCACACGTACCTCAGGTTGGCCAGGTAGCCCTGGACGTTGCGGGCGGTCTCGGGCACCGAGTCGCCGCCGAACTTGTCGAGGATCGCGTCCGCGACGACGAGTGCGACCATCGCCTCCGCCACGATCCCGGCGGCCGGCACGGCGCACACGTCGGAACGCTGGTGGTGCGCGGTGGTCTCCTCGCCCGTCTCCACGTCGACGGTGCGCAGCGCCCGCGGCACCGTGGCAATCGGTTTCATCGCGGCACGGACGCGCAACAGCTCACCGGTCGTCATGCCGCCTTCGGTGCCTCCAGAACGACCCGAGACGCGGCGGACGGCCAGCTGTGCCGGCGTCCCTTCCGGCACCTGGTCAGGGACGATCTCGTCGTGGGCGGCCGAACCGCGGGTGCGTGCCAGCTCGAAGCCGTCTCCGAGCTCGACACCCTTGATGGCCTGGATGCCCATCA